>CAYQZL010000009.1:22806-46394 GCA_964421975.1 uncultured Rikenellaceae bacterium | reverse complement strand
GATCCCAAATATTTACAGACATTTTAAATATAATGTATCTTATTGCATATCTTACATATACTCAAGGCATAATCCCTTATCGGGGAAAATCAACCGCTTGTGCCTGACTGTTATCAGGCATACTTAACTAAACATATTATAGAAGGTTCCAAAACAAGACTGAAGCCGGTTTATGCTAAAAAGCACTCTAAAATTCAACTAATTGTAAGCTAATATTTTTTCTTTCCAAAAAAAAATCAGACCTTTGACTTGTCTTATTATTTATTTAATTATTGAATCATGAACATTTATGTAGGTAGTCTTAATTTCAAAATGACTGAAGCAGACCTTAAAGAAAGATTTGAGGAGTATGGTGAAGTAACATCCGCCAAAATTATTATTGACAAATACTCCGGAAAAAGTAAAGGATTTGGTTTCGTTGAGATGCCGAACGAAGCTGAAGCCAAAAAAGCTATTGAAGAGCTTAATGGTGCAGAAATACAGGGCAGAAAAATTATCGTTAACGAATCAATTGAAAGAACGGAAAGAAGAAGTAATTTCAGAGGTGGTGACAATAACCGCCGCGGAGGTAATCCCAGAAGAGATAACTACAGGTAGGAAATAAAAAATCAAAGCAATGAAAGGTACTGTTAAGTGGTACGACAGAGTCAAAGGTTATGGTTTTATACAAACCGAGGACAATAAAGACATCTTTGTACACCGTTCAGGGCTTGAGGTTTCTCATACCAACCTTGAAGCAGGCCAGGCTGTTGAATTTGAAATTGAACAAAGAGAAAAAGGTCCTGTCGCTGTTAAAGTAAGGAAAGCTGAATGATCTTAATCTAGTTATTGACAAGGAGGCTGTAATCAGATACAGCCTCTTTTTTTTATCTTTAAATCGCAAACTTTTTAATCTGTTTAATTCATAAAATGTCTATAATATATATCCCTTCGTGTCCTTTGTGCTCTTAGTGTGACCTTTGTGCTCTTGGTGGTTAAAAAATAAATTATAAATTATCTAGAATGAATATTTCTTTCAGCCCATCAAATCTATTTAAACTGATCATACTGACATCTCTGATCTCAGTATCAGCTGAAGCCCAGACAAATTATGGTTCAATGCAAAAAGGCTTTTCGGACCCTCCCTCTTCAGCACGGCCCAGGACCTGGTGGCACTGGACAAACAGCAATGTTTCCGTTGAAGGCATCACAAAGGATCTCGAATGGATGAAAAAAGCCGGTATAGGCGGAATGCAGCTGGCAGATGTGGCAGCCGGTCAGGGGCAGGTCACTGAGAAAAAAACTTTGTTCCGCTCTGCAGAATGGCTTGAAGCTGTAAAACATACAGCTTCAGAATCTGACAGGCTGGGACTTGAAATGGCTGTTTTCAGTTCTGCCGGATGGAGTCTGGCCGGTGGTCCGTGGGTAAAACCGGAACAGGCTATGAAAAAGCTCGTGTGGAGTGAAACCACTGTTCAGGGCCCTCTTGAATTTACAGGGAAGCTGCCCGATCCTCCCGCCTGCGAGGGCCCAATAAAAGACCTGTCGGGGACAGGACGGAAAGATCTTTCTGAAATACCTTTTTACAGAGATTGTGTTGTTCTGGCTTTTCCCACACCCGAAGATGACCTGGTTAAACAGGTTGCAATACCGGTAATTACAACCGGAGCAGGTGAAACAGACTCTGAGGCTCTTCTCGATGATGATCTTAATACAACTGCCAGGATCATGGCCGGAAAAGAAAAAAACCTGGTATGGATACAGTATCAGTGGGAAAAACCTTTCAAAGCTCAGGCTGTTACCCTGGCCAGCCGTGCAGGGATCCCTTCCGGATGCCTTAAAGCAAGCCGTGACGGAAAGGAATTCACGACAATAGCTCTGTTCCCCGGTCCGCAACTGTACCGTTCAGGTAAAGTAGCAACTTTTTCATTTCCGGAGACTACTGCGCAATATTTCAGATTTGAATTTACAGGTGCCCCCCGGACTCCTGCAGAAGTAATGGCAGAAACAACAACAAAGGCTGATTCGGTATATACATTCAGTGAAATAAAACTGCACAATTCTGCAAAGGTCAACAGGTGGGAAGATAAAGCAGGATTTTATCATCTTTTCAATTATGAACCCGTAGCTTCACAACCAGTACTCAACACTTCTGTGACAGATCCGGCAAAGATCGTTGACATTAGCGGGTTTCTTCTCCCCGACGGTTCTTTACGGTGGAAGGTACCTGAAGGTAACTGGACCATAATGCGATTCGGTTATTCACTTACCGGTGCCAGGAACAGACCTGCAGTACCGGCAGGGCTCGGATATGAAGTGGATAAACTGAGCAGGGAACACACCGAATCTTACCTGAAAGAATATATCAGGCCTGTAAGGGATGCCCTTGGTTCGCTCTACGGAAAAAGTTTGCGCTACATCCTCCTCGACAGCTGGGAAGCAGGGATGCAAAACTGGACAGATAATATGACAGATGAATTCAAAAAACGCAGGGGATATGATATGACTCCATTTCTGCCTTGTCTGACAGGCAGGATAGTTGCTGAGAGTGAACTGAGCGACAGGTTCCTCTGGGATTTCCGAAGAACACTTGCAGATATGTTCGCTGAAAATTTCTATAAAGTAGTAAGCGATTATTTCAACAAGGAAGGAATAGGGACCTATGGCGAAGCTTCAGGTGTTTCCCTCGAGATCCTTGAAGATGCACTTCTGTGCAAGAAATATGTCGATATACCCATGGGTGAATTCTGGTACAGGGCTCTTCATCCCGAACTGATGTATTACCAGGATGTAAGGGGAGCTGCATCAGCTGCACATATATATGGCAAACCGGTCGTTGCTGCAGAAGCATTTACCGGCGGGGGATTCAATTCTCCCTATGAACTGAAAATCATTGGAGATTACTGGTTCACGCAGGGAATAAACAGATTTGTGTTCCACACATCTGCACATCAGCCTCTCGACACAAAACCCGGGAATACAATGGTTGGTGCACATATAAACCGTAATATAACATGGGCCGGACAGGCAGAACCTTTTATGACTTATCTGTCAAGATGTTCATTTATGCTGCAACAGGGAAAATTTGTTGCAGATATCGCATACCTCCTTGATGAAGGAGCACCATCAACCATGCCGATATGGGGAGAAGGACTGAAACCAGCTCCTCCAAAAGGATATGATTATGACTATATCAATGCAGATGCACTGATAAACAGAACATCGGTAGATAATAACGGGCGAATTATTCTTCCGGACGGAATGACTTATGCGGTATTGATCTTACCTGAAACGAAAAAAATGACATTAGCTGTTCTGCGTAAAATACATGGCCTTGTGAGAGAAGGAGCCACCGTTATCGGTCCCCGGCCTGAAAGTACACCGGGCTTGTCAGCCTACCCGGAATCGGAAAAAACACTTAAAATTTTATCCGGTGAGTTATGGGGTGATCTGGATGGTGTGAGCAGAACAAAAAGGAACTTTGGTAAAGGAAAGACATTCTGGGGAACATCACCTGAAACGGTTCTGAAACTTAACAACATCGATCCTGATATCAGGTATTCCGGAATTCCTGATGCCGACATAAACTGGATCCACCGCAAAACTGATGATGCAGATATTTATATGATAGTAAATTCTTCAGATAATCCTGTTAAAACGGAAATCAGATTCCGTCAGAACCGAAAAACTGCGGAAATATGGGATCCTGCGACAGGAAGGATGAGTCCCGTAAATTTTGAGACATCCGGTAATTTTACAACAATCCCGCTGAGCCTTACGGAAAGAGAATCCTTATTTGTAGTTTTTACTGACAAGGCTTCAGAAAAAATGATCCCAGTCCCGACTGCAGAGATTCTTCTTGCAGATATATCTGAAAACTGGGAGGTTCTTTTCTCTCCCGAGTATGGCGGACCGGGAAAAACAGTATTCAGTCAGCCAGAATCGTGGACTGTAAACAGCGATGAGAGAATAAAATATTATTCAGGAACGGCAATTTATGCCAGGACGATCGAGGTTCCAAAAAAATGGTTGAAGGCAGGTCGCATTCTGAAGATAGACCTTGGAACAGTCAGGGACATTGCTGAGGTAAGTGTTAATGGTTTAGCTGCAGGGAT
Source organism: uncultured Rikenellaceae bacterium (assembly GCA_964421975.1). Lineage (GTDB taxonomy): Bacteria > Bacteroidota > Bacteroidia > Bacteroidales > VadinHA17 > LD21. The sequence goes on along the minus strand of CAYQZL010000009.1, from coordinate 42,300 downwards.
AATCTGGAAGCCGCCTTATACAGCCGATATAACAGGTTTGCTTAAAAAAGGCAGTAACAGTATTGAAATCAGGGTCACCAATCAGTGGACCAACAGGCTGGCAGGCGACCGGAACTTACCACCCGAAAAAAAGGTTCTCAACTCATCCCTATTTGTATTTCCCCAGGCAAAGCTGAATGATTCAGGACTTCTGGGGCCGGTAAGGATAGTAAGTAATTAATCAAACATACCGGTTTAGGCGGTTATATTTGTTATATTTACCGTTTAAGGTAATGATCTGCTATGAAACACAGATCCGGATACATGGCTGATTTAAAGACCGGATGCCGGATATTGTTTAGAGCTATTCTGATCGGGCTGCTGGCAATTCCGGCCGGAAATCTTTTTTCTTCGGAGCCGACTGCTCCTGAAAAGATCAATATTTACAGTTTTGATCATTATTCGCTTGAAGACGGACTTCCCAGTAATCAGATACAATGTATTTATCAGGATCGCAGGGGGTGGATATGGATTGGTACAAGTCACGGTCTGAGCCGGTTTGACGGAAACCGCTTTAAAAATTTTATCCACGATCCGGAGGATACAAGCAGCTTATCAGGCGATCTCATCAGGGTGATTTTTGAAGACAGCTCCGGTTCTCTTTACATTGGTACCGAGAACGGCGGGCTGAATGTTTTTGATCGTAAAAAAGAAAGATTCCGCCATCCTTTCAGAAATACTCCGGAATTCCGGGGGATAGATATTTCAGTTAATGCCATCACAGCAGATGAGAATGGTGAGCTTTATATGGGTACCGACAGGAGCCTTATTAAATACAGTCCTGAAGGAAATCCGGAGATTGTTACTCCCCTTCCCGCTGACAGCAGTACGTATTTCAATGATTGCTTTATCCGGGCGCTTCAGTTTGATGATAATGGGAAACTGTGGATAGGAGCCACTGAGGGTTTGTTCCTTTATGATCCTTCAACCGGTAAAGTGGAAACCATTCCCGTTTGCACGGAGAATAACCTGTCAAAGGAAATAATGGCTTTATACAAAGATTCAGATGGTTCAATCTGGACAGGTACTTATTCCTGCGGACTGTCTATAATTGATCCCGGAACCAGGTCGGCCAGGAAGCTGCCACTTGAAAGTTCATACGAACGTACCAATACGATCCGGTCGATATCCAGGGGCCCTCTGGGAGATTACTGGATCGGAACAAGGGGTGGAATGTTTTTATATTCCAAAATGAATGGTATTACAGGATTTTTCAGGCATGATGCAAGAGATCCCAAAAGTCTGGCCAATAATTCTGTCCTTGATATTTTTCATGATATAAACGGAGAAACGTGGATCGGAACCAGAGGAGGTCTTAATTTCCTTGCAAAGAGCAAACAGGTTTTCCGCTGCTTCACAGCAATGCCCGGTGATAACCGCTTCCTGAACAGCAGTATTGTTTATGCATTCCATGCCGATGAAAGGGGCAGAATATGGATAGGAACGGAAGATGGGGGAATAAATATATACGATCCCGCGCAAGGCAGTTTCGAGTATATTATGAGCCGTGAAAATGATCCCACTTCCATTTCTGAAAATTGCATAAAAGCCTTTCTGGATGATAATAAAGGAAACATTTGGATCGGAACTTTCCTTGGAGGTATTGATGTTCTAAATCTTCAGACAGGAAAAATCAGTCATTTCAGTAATATTGCCGGTGAAAACGGGACTCTTTCGGATAACAGGGTCTGGTCATTATGTATGGATAATCAGGGTAATATCTGGGTTGGAACATCAGCCGGAATAGATCTTTTTGATCCGGCAGCGAATAGTTTCAGACACTATAACGACCTTGCAGGGAATACACAGGTAAACTGGATCAAAACGGATTCCGGGGGCGATATCTGGATAGGCACACTTGATGAAATAGTTATCTATAATCACAGTAGCGGGAAGATTATCCGCTATGATGAAAGGACAAGAGATTTTCATGAAGACACTGATGGAAGATACTGGATAGCAACCCTCAACAAAGGTCTGGCGCAATATTCAAAGTCAAAAGGTCCTGTCCGCTATTTTACCGAAAGGGATGGTCTTTCTAATATTCAGACTCTCTGCATACTTGAAGACAATAATAAACATCTCTGGATAAGCACTTCCAACGGATTATCCGATTTTGATGTAAGAATAAGTAATTTTACGAATTTCAGCACTCGTGATGGTATTGTCAATGACCAGTTCAGCTATGGTGCAGCACTGAAATTAAAAAGCGGAGAATTACTTTTCGGAGGAATTTCCGGATTCAACATTTTCAATCCTTCTGAGATCAAAAGGGAAGAGTATAAAGCTCCTCTTGTTTTTACGGAACTGAGGATTTTCAATAGACCGGTTATGGTTTCTGATGATAAGAATTCTGTCCTGAGAAAAAGTATCTCTGAAACTGATCATCTTAAATTAAGCTACTCTCAGAATGTTTTCACTCTGGAATTTACTGCACTCGACTATATAAACAGTTCAAGGAACCTCTATTCATATTTTCTTGAAGGTTTCGACAAGGACTGGAATGCACCAGGAACCTCACGGACCGCAACGTATACAAACCTTTATCCGGATGACTATCTTCTTCATGTAAAAAGTGTCTCTGAAGGCAACATGACCGGCAGTGAAGAACTGACACTAAGGATTTCAATATTGCCTCCTTACCGGATGACATGGTGGTTCCGTGCAATAATTATTATGATGATACTGGGGCTTATTTATTCCCTTGTCAGATTTATTATCAACCGTGAAAAAATAAAAAATGAACTGAATCTCGAAAAAACTAAAGCAAGGACACTTCATGAGCTTGATATGTTAAGGCTCAGGCTTTTCACAAATATTTCCCATGAAATCAGAACACCTCTGACACTGATACTCGGACCACTTGAAAAAATGACAGCCGGGAATGTTCCACATGAAGATATCAAGCCGCATCTCGATCTCGTACTCAGGAACACGAAAAAACTTGACCGGCTTATTAATCAGCTTCTTGATTTCAGGAAACTCGAGGCCGGCAACCTCAGGCTTGAAAAAAAACAGGATGACCTTGTACCTCTTATTTCGGAGATAGTCAGATCGTTCGAACAATATGCAGAAGAAAAACAAATTACCCTGAAGTTCAGCACACTGAAAAAAAGCCTGATTGCATTTTTTGATGCCGGTAAAATAGAAACGATACTTGGTAATCTTATTTCAAACGCAATAAAATATACCGATGAGGGTGGATTTGTGTCAGTTCAGCTTTCTCTGGTTTTTTCGACAGATGATTTTTCTGAGGAAGATAATTCCGAAAAACAGTGTATTGAGATATCTGTAAAAGATAATGGAAGGGGCATTGATGAAATAAATAAGGAGAAGATATTCACACGATTTTTCCGGTCTGATCCGGATCATGAAAACACCGGGACAGGAATAGGTCTTGCCCTGGTAAAAGAGCTGGTCAGATTACATAACGGGAATATATATGTTGCAAGTCAGCACGGAAAAGGCTCGAGATTCACGGTCCACCTGCCTTATGAAACACAATATCGTGAAGGCCATTCAATTGATGAGGATATCAATACTGCGGATCCGCTTTCTGATAATACGATTGAAGAAAACCTTAAAGAACCGGCAGTCCGTATCATGTTGATTGTTGAAGATAATCCGGATGTAAGGTTTTTTATCAGGAACCATTTCGACTCTGTCTATACGGTACTGGAGGCAAAAAATGGCAGGGAAGGATGGGAAAAGGCAGTTAAGGTCATTCCTGATGTTATTATCAGCGACATCCTTATGCCCGATTCCAACGGTTATGATCTTTGCAGGAGACTCAAAAAGGATGAAAGGACATCTCATATTCCCGTACTGCTTCTTACGGCTCTTCACTCCAGAGAACATGAAATGGAAGGCCTTGAATGCGGAGCCGATGATTATATTACCAAACCATTCGATATCTCTATCCTTCAGACGAAGATTGAAAACATGCTGGAAGTGAGGAGAGCACTTAAGGAAAAATATACAAACCAGATAATACTCAAACCTTCGGAAATTACCATTTCATCACCTGATGAACGTTTCCTCAGAAAAGCAGTCGAAGTGGTTGAGAACAACATTTCAAACCCTGATCTGGATATTGAACAATTCGCTGCCCAGGTGGGTGTGAGCAGAATGCAGCTATACAGGAAATTCAGTGCTCTGACGAATATGACCGTCAAGGAGTTCATACGCAACATAAGACTCAAGCGAGCAGCACAGTTGCTGACTGACACTAAACTATCGGTAACAGAAATAGCTTATGCAGCGGGATTTAAAGATCTGTCTCATTTCAGAAAATGCTTCAGCAGGGAATACGGAATGAATCCCACTGAATTTATCAATAAGAATTCTGTAAAAACCACTAACTGATCCTGTCGTCCGGCAGGTATTCTGCCGCGATTCTGATTTACCATTTATTTACATTGATTTTCGTCTCCATGGAAACTCTATACCTGTATTGGGGAAATATGGCCTCATTAAGGGAATTCTGACACTGTTGTTTGGGAAAAAATTAAAGGGAGTTTACGGAATGTTATCCTAACTTTAATTAAAATCTGATTCGAACAGTCATGGACAGATCGCCCGGAGAATTAAAGCTGAAGAAAATAAACCGGATCATAGTATTAATATCTGTTACAATCGTGCTGGCGCTGATAATTTTGTTACTCATCAGCTTTTAATAATTAGCTTATTCTGAACAAAGAGATCATTTATATGACGACAATAATTCACTCAATCAAATCTAAATCAGCAATTTCTATGAAAAAAGTTCTTAAAGTATTTCTGATGCTCCTGGTCCTGTCAGCAGGCACTTTAGGGGCTAAGGCACAGATTACGGTTACGGGGACAGTGACAGATACTGAAAAGCAACCGGTTGTAGGTGCAAATATTGTTATAAAGGGAACTACTTTTGGTACAACGACGGATATTAACGGAAAGTATTCAATCAATGTACCGACAACGTCATCAACCCTTACATTCTCGTTTATCGGGTTTGTTACCAGGGAACTGGTTGTAGGCAACAACACGCAGATAGATGTTGTGCTGGAGACTGAAGCAACTGCACTCAGTGAAGTGGTTGTGGTAGGATATGGCACACAAAAAAGAGCAAACCTTACGGGATCTGTATCCACGGTTCAGGGAGAGACACTCACTGATTATCCTCTTCCCAATGCCGCAATTGCCCTTCAGGGTAAAATTGCCGGAGTAACAATTAATTCCATAGACGGCCGCCCTGATGCAACCGTCAAGATCCGTGTCCGCGGCGGAGGATCTATCACACAGAGTAATGATCCCCTTTTCCTTGTTGACGGATTTCCCGTCAGCAATATAAATGATATACCCGCCACCCAGATCGAAAGTATAAATATCCTGAAAGATGCAAGCTCTTCAGCAATCTACGGAGCAAGAGGTGCCAACGGAGTTGTCATTATAACCACCAAAGCACCAAAAACAGGCAGACTGACTGTGACATATGACGGAAATTACCAGGTAAAAACACCCACAAAACATTTCGGTGTACTGAATCCATATGATTTTGTACTTCTGAACTGGGAATACGGGACGCTTTTCGGGTATGGAGATGCATGGGAAATGGCATACGGATTGGGCAGTGAATATAGTTCACTTAATTCACAGGGAATCAACGCCTATAAAAATGCACCGTTCAGGGATGTCCAGAAAGAGGCTATCTCTACTGCCTATGCCCAGAATCATACATTAAGTCTTAGCGGAGGGAATGAACAGACCAAATACCGTATTTCATTCGATAATGTCAATGATGATGGTATAAGGATCCTTTCATACCAGAAAAGGAATAACATTATAGCCAAATTCCAGCAAAAAATATCGAAAGGACTTGTTGCTGATCTGGACCTCTTTTACCGTAAAAACGAAGTACGTACCAGCGGTACAAGTTCTATGGGATTGCTCAGATTCACTCCTGTAACGCCATTGGGCGATATAAGCGGAGACAACAGCCAGATTGGTATGTATGAAACATATGTAAGGCCGGCCTTTGATCCGATCGAAATTATAAAAGACCAGTATGACAAATCAAATTCACAGGTATTCAGGGGAGCAGCTGCCTTATCATGGACGGTTTTTGAAGGATTCACCCTCCGGTCTGAATATGATCTCTCAAAAGGCTTCAGTGCTTCATACGACTGGACCGGACCTTTTGCCAAGAATACAGTTGGCGTGGAAGGAGGAGATGCTTCGGTCAGTAAAGGTAATTCAACCTCATACCGCTTTGTAAATACTCTGAATTATGCAGTAAAAATCCCGGATATGAACCATCAGCTGGACCTTATGCTCGGACAGGAAATGAACAGCAGTGAGAGTGAAAGCACAACTCTTTCCGGGACCCGTTATCCGGTATCCTTCAATTACAAAAGAGCCTTTGCCATGATGAACCAGTACGGTGATCAGACTGAAATAAGAATGAACAACTCATTCAGTGTACCATCACGTATGTCATCATATTTTGGAAGAGTGAACTATGGATTTAAAGAACGTTATCTTTTAACGGCCACCTTCCGTGCAGACGGTTCAAGTAATTTTGCGCCTTCAAACAGATGGGCTTATTTCCCTGCCGTATCAGTTGCATGGCGCCTTTCTGAAGAACCATTCATGCAGAATATTTCAGCCATCGACAACCTTAAGCTCCGCCTTTCATACGGTGAAGCCGGAAATGACAGGATCACATCCGGCCTCTGGAAATCAGAGTGGACTGCCAATGCCAACGGATATTCATTTCTTGATGTTGGTAATGCCTATTATGTGCCTTCTTCATCAATGATGACCAATCCGGATCTGAAATGGGAGACTTCCGTCACACGAAATATCGGACTTGATTATGTATTATTCGGCGACAGGGTCCGCGGAACGGTGGATGCTTACTGGAATACAACAAAAGATCTGCTGATGGTTGTCCAGATACCTGCATATACAGGTTATACTACCCAGATGAGGAATGCAGGACAGACACGGAACCTCGGAATTGAGTTTACCCTAGGCGGGGATATAATAAGGACAAAGGATCTGACAGTATCTGCCGATTTCAATATATCCATAAACAGGAACAAGGTTGAAGCTCTGTCAGAAGAGATGGATCATTATTATTATGGCAGCGGTGGTAACAGTCAGAGACCTCAGGGAGGTGATTACGGATTAATTGTCGGACAACCGGTGGGCCTGATACGGGGTTATATCCAGGATGGTTTCTATACAACAGCCGATTTCAACTATAATTCTGAAACACACGCATACACTCTGAAACCCGGTGTCGTTGATTCCCGTATCGTTCTCGGGACCATTCCCGGAATAACAGCCGGCTGCTATCCGGGAATGCTGAAGCTTAAGAAATTAGGCTCCGCCAATAATCCAAATGAAATAAACGATGTTGACGATGTGACTGTTATCGGAAATGTCAATCCCAAACATACGGGCGGATTTAATCTTAACGCCATTTACAAGGGTCTGGATTTGCTTCTCGCTTTCAACTGGTCATACGGTAACGATATATATAATTACGATAAACTCGAAAATACGATCGGGAATAAACTTCCTTTCCGCAATTTCACCGATGCCAATGCCAACTGGTATCATATATTCAAGGTTGATGGCAGCGGCAATCTGGTCAGGGTATATGATCCTGCCGAACTGGATGCACTAAACACCAATGCCGGGACTTATTTCCCATTCCATGAAATGGCAACAATACATTCAGGATACATTGAAGACGGGTCTTTCCTGCGTTTGAACAATGTAACACTGGGATATACACTTCCTTCAACACTGACACGGAGAGTAGCCATTCAGAGGCTGCGTTTTTATACAACCGTATATAATGCATTGCTGTTCACAAATTATTCCGGGCTGGATCCGGAAGTCGATACACGTACAAGCGGAACTTATCCTTTCCCGGGAATGGATTCGGGGGCATATCCGAGAGCACGAACATTTACATTTGGCGTGAATGTAAGCTTTTAAATATCAAACCATTGTAAATGTCAATAATCTATAAAAATAAGAAACAATGAAAAGAAACATATTTTACCTTAGTTTAGTTCTTACACTGTTTATTACCTCATGTGAAGACTATCTTGACGTGAAATCCGAGTCACGGTTCGACAGTGACTTCATCTTCCAGTCGGAAAGCGAAGCAGACAAAGCAATACTGGGTGCATATGAACTCCTCAGAAGCAGTTCCGGTATCCATTCCAATCATCTGTTCTATGATCAGATATGCGTACAGTCTGATATTGAATTAGGACCCGAACCGCCGGCATTTGGTGGCCGCTATACTCCGATGAATTGTTACAATGCAACTCCTCAGCTCAGTGATATCCCCATTTCATCATGGAACGGGATATATACAACTATCAACAGATGTAACATTCTTATTGAAGCATTTGAATCAAACGATGCATTCATTAATGCAAACAAAAATGAACCTTCTGGTCTTACACATCTCTATGGTGAAGCAGTTGCCATACGTGCAACAATGTATTATGAGCTTACACGCTGCTGGGGTGATGTTATATACAGTCTGGAACCTATAACCAGCAAGGCAGATTATGAAGGACTAAGCCTTACCGACAGAAATGAGATCCAGGAAGATCAGATCAACCGGCTCATTGAAATTGAACCTATGATGTTTAAACTCAACTCAGCAGCAAACAGGACCGCCGAAAGAATGACAAGGGAGTTTGTCCAGGGTTTAATTGCCCGTATGGCTTTACTCCGGGGAGGATTTGCCCTTCGCCCTCCGGCATTTTCAGGCGACGGTGAAGTAATCCAGACTCATCCCGAATGGGGAAAAATGGTAAGGAGATCTGATTATAAGAACTATTACACAATAGCAAATACATATCTTAAGAAACTGGTAAATGAAGGAAATGCACGGCTGGTTACAACAGACCCGAGAACTCCTTCCGAAAAATACAGCAATCCCTTCCAGTATCATTTCCAGTACAGTATGAATAATCAGATCAGCCCGGAAATGATCTGGGAAGTAAGTGAACTTGCAGGATCTTCAACAGAACGTCCTTATGCATTCGGACGTCCTTCGGACGGTGGATCAACAGCCTATCCTCCGAAAGCTTACGGACAGATCCGCTTTTTCCCGACTTACTATTATGGCTTGTTCCACAATAAGGATCTCCGGCGTGATATTACTGTCGCAGTCACCGCTCTCGGTGGTGTGGCCAATGAAAAAATCATGTCGCTTAAGAAGGGGAATAAGAGCCAGGGAGGATTAAGTCTCAATAAATGGGATTATTGCCGCATGACCGACAAGACCTATGCTGTCAGACAGAGACAATCTGGTGTTAACGCTCCGTATATGCGTCTTGCAGATATGATCCTTCTGCTTGCCGAAACATATTCGGTTCTTGGCGATGATGCTTCTGCGAAGACTGAACTCCTCAAGGTCCGTGAACGTGCTTTCAATCCGTCTGATCCTGATTATAATTCTCTCACTTCAGCTTATGTCAATGCCTTAAGCGGCAATGCACTTCTTGAAGCCATTCAGGATGAACGTGCAATGGAACTGGGAGGAGAAGGCGCCAGGAAATATGACCTTGCAAGATGGGGAATAATGGGAAAGAAGATCAACCAGCTTCAGAATCAGATGGAAGCCATGATCAATGCAATGGAAACAAATGGATATTACGAATTCCCCAATGGGAATGTCATCTCAAAATATATCTATGTAAAACCCCTGACACTGGCGAATTCGGGATTGGCGGATATACTAACGACCACATGCTATGTTGATTCGACAGATGTACTTTATCCGCTTCTTTTCCCGGGATGGAGAGGCACTTTCACAGAATGGGATGCTCCTTCCAATGTTACCCTTAAAAAAGAGATACTGGCTATAAAAGGATTATTTGAACGTATAAGCGATCCATGGGCTGCAACACTGGTGGCTCAGGGCTACAAAAAGACCAACTGGGGTGTCGACCTGATAGACGATACTTACAGGGCAAAACAGGTGGGGATATTCGGCGGTTATCTTCCTGATGCCTTTGCAGCCAACTATCCTCCGCGTTATATACTTCCTATACCGGCTACAACCATTTCATATTCCGGAGGGATGATATCGAACAGTTACGGATTCCCGAATGAATAAGGAACATAATCAAACGAAGAGCGAAAATCGTAAAAGATAAAATCCATTAACCGCAAAGAACGCAAAGCACTCCTTCGCTTTTACTCAGGAGGGAAAAAACCGCAAAGTACGCAAAGGATTTGATTTGTGCTTCAGGCCTTTGCGCTCTTTGCGCTAATCTTTGCGTACTTTGCGGTTAATCTTTGCGTTCTTTGCGGTTAATAATTATACTGCTTCCTTTTCAATTTTATTGATTTTTAACAAAAGGTAACAGATAATGAATTTTGAATTTCTTAATTTGGAAACCTCATAAACTTAATATTTAATGATCGCACTGAGATCCATATTATCATTGATAATTCTTATACTACCACTATTAAATCCCGGGAAAATGACTAAAAAAATCAAATCTGAGAAAAAGAAATCCAGAACCGAATGGATACTAAGCGATTTTCTTGAAAATGCACAGAAAGGAATTACGGTCACCGGCAATCCGGAAACCGTAAAATACAGGAATAAGAAAGCTGTTGCTTTCAACGGAACAGACGACGCAATCTTTCTTGAAGAAATGCCTCTGGCAGGACTGGAGCAGTTTACAGTCGAGATGATTTACAATCCCTACAGCGGAGGTAATTTTGAACAACGCTTCCTGCATTGCGGAGAAGCAAACGGCGATCGTTTACTCCTGGAATTAAGATCAACACCCGGCGGCTGGTATTTCGATGCATTCATAAAAATCGGGGAAAATGGTGTTACTCTGATAGAACCGGCTCTCCTGCACCCCCACGATCAATGGTACCATGTTGCCTATGTGATTGACAAAGGCAGACTTGAAACCTGGATCAACGGCAAAAAGGAACTTGAAGGTTATATGGCACTGACACCTGTCAACAGCGGACAAACTTCAATCGGTGTCAGGCAAAACAAAGTATCATGGTTCAAAGGTGCAATTTATAAGATCCGTATCACCCCGCAGGCACTGGGTCCTGAAAAATTTATGAAGTTGTAACTGCCGTTTTATCAATCACTGGAGTATCCGGTTCCCAAAATGCAGCTCTGATAATTAAAATATTTTTTAAAACCCTTGTATATCCTCGGTGTACTGTATGTATAATTTGTATATCCCTTTGTGTCCTTTGCGTAACCTTTGTGTCCTTTGTGGTTAATTTTTTCTAACCACTAAGAGCACAAAGGTCACACTAAGAGCACAAAGGGATTTTGTAAATTACGAACAATAATGAATTAATCCGATCAGATACTAATCAATTATCAATATGAAGAATCTTAAACCTTTAATTTTAATTCTTACAGTTATTTTATCAGGTTATAATCTGTCCGCTCAGAGAACCAGCCTGCCGCAGGAAGCCGAAAAGGCAATGCTGAAGGCAACCCGTTACATGGTCGAAAAAGTGAGCACGAACGGAGGATATGTCTGGCATTATCTCCCTGACCTTTCAAGGCGATGGGGCGAAATGGAAGCTTATAAAACAATGATCTGGGTTCAGAGTCCGGGCACAGTAAGCATGGGACATCTGTTCCTGGATGCTTACAGGGCTACGGGAGATGAGTATTATTACCAGGCTGCAGAAAAAACTGCATCAGCACTTATCTGGGGACAGAGTCCTGAGGGAGGATGGAATTATGTTATTGATTTTGCCGGAGACCGCTCCCTTAAACACTGGTATAATACAATAGGTAAAAACGGATGGCGTCTTGAGGAATTCCAGCATTACTATGGCAATTCAACCTATGATGATGATGTAACATCAAATGCGGCACGTTTCCTGTTACGTATATATCTTGAGAAACTGGATCCGGTATGGAAACCTGCCCTTGACAAAGCAATTAATTTCATTCTCGAAAGCCAGTATCCCACAGGCGGATGGCCACAGAGATATCCTCTTAAATATGACTTCAGCCATCACGGTAATCCGGACTATACTTCTTTTTATACATTCAATGATGGCGTTATCGGTGAAAATGTAAATTTCCTGATACAGTGCTATCTTACACTTGGTGAGGAAAGACTGCTTGATCCTATAAGAAGAGGCATGCACTTCTATATTATTTCGCAGGACAGCAGCGGAGGCTGGGGCCAGCAGCTCGACATGAACCTTCAGGCAACAGGTGCCCGGACTTATGAGCCCAAAGCGCTTCTTCCGCGTGCCACTTATGAAAATGCTATGTATCTCATGACATACTACCGTTATACGGGCGACAGGAAATTCCTTGCCCGGATACCGGATGCAATAAACTGGCTTGAAAGAGTTAAACTTCCTGAAAATCAAACTGAAGGCGGCAGATTCACACATTCAACATTTGTCGAAATGGGGACCAACAAACCTTTATTTGTTCACAGGAAAGGATCAAATGTAAAATACGGATACTATTATTTCGATTATGACGATAAAAAACTGCTCGGACATTACGGGGGTAAATCAAGGATGGACATTGAACGTCTTAAACAGGAATACATCAGAGTAAAAAACATGTCTCCTGAAGAAGCAATGAAAGATTCTCCCCTTAAAGTTGAGAGCTTCAGTAAAGATGGTACTCCCCAGCAGTTTTACAGCCTTAACCGCAGCTTCTTCCCGATGAAGATCGATGAAAAACAGGTAAAGGAAATCATAAGCTCACTTGACAGTGAAAACAGATGGCTGACGAAACATGTATCAATAAGCAATCCCTATATCGGCGAAGGGCAGAAGAAGGAACCGACTGACGAATTTGCTTCCACGGATGTCGGAGATGAAACAGATACTTCACCTTTTCGTGATCCTTCCGACCGGGATTATATTTCAACTTCAACCTACATCCGGAATATGAACATCCTGATGGGTTATCTGCAGGCAAACAGAAAAAAATAATGTATTAAAGATGAAATATCCGGTCCGCTCACTTCATTTTATTCTCATCTCATTACTTTTTCTGACAGCCTGTCAGAAAAAAGATACCATAGTTTTGCAAGTGAGCAATCTCCGTACTGAAATGCTCATGGATCCTGAAGGAATTGATGAGATACATCCGAAATTATCATGGGAAATAGCCGGCGACAGACGGGGGATAATTCAGACTGCATACCGGATACTGGCAGCTTCATCGCCTGAAAATCTTTCGGCAAATGAAGGTGATCTGTGGGATTCCGGGAAAGTATTATCCTGCAGTTCAGTTCATGTGCCCTATGCAGGCGCACCCCTGAAAAGCAGGATGAGATGCTGCTGGAAGGTGAAAGTCTGGTCGGATTACGGGGAAAGCGACTGGAGCGAACCGGCATACTGGAGCATGGGCCTGCTACATGAAATTGAATGGCAGGGTATCTGGATCGGACTGGACAAATCATTTCCCTGGGATGATGAAGGGATGTTTTCCCGTCTCTCTGCACGCTACCTCCGTAAGGATTTTGAGGTGAACAAAGAAATAAATCGGGCAACAGCTTACATCATCGGATTGGGACTATATGAACTATACATAAACGGACAGAAAATCGGTGATCAGGTTTTGTCACCTGCTCCCACTGATTACCTGAAAAATGTAAAGTATAATGTATTCGATGTAACTGATAAGATCCAACCGGGTGATAATGCTGCCGGTGTCATACTCGGGAACGGAAGATATTTCACCATGCGTAATTACAAAGCATATAAGATCAAAAACTTCAGCTATCCGAAGTTGCTGTTTCAGCTGGAAGTGGAATATGCCGACGGATCGGTGAGCGTGACGAAAAGTGATGAAACATGGAAGATAACTGCTGACGGACCAATCCGTTCCAATAATGAGTATGACGGGGAAGAATACGATGCACGCAAAGAAATGCCCGGATGGAATATAGCAGGATTCGATGCCGGCAACTGGCTTAACGCGGAGTCGGTGCAGGAACCCGGTGGCAGACTGGAGGCTCAGATGAATGAGAATATGAAAGTCATTCAGTCCTTAAAACCTGTTTCTGTAATCCGTATCAGACCCGATACTTACATTGTGGATCTGGACCAGAATATTGCAGGCTGGATAAGAATGAAAGTGAAAGGTAACAGAGGTGACCAGGTAAAATTACGGTTCGCAGAAATATTGACTGACAAAGGGGAATTATCAACTTACAACCTCAGGGATGCCCTGGCTACAGACATATATATTCTGAAAGGAGGAGGGGAAGAAACATGGGAACCTTCATTCGTTTACCATGGCTTCCGTTATGTTGAAATATCAGGATATCCCGGAGTTCCGGACATTGAAAATTTTGAAGGAAGAGTTGTTTCGGATGATATAAAAACCATCGGTACATTTGAAACATCAAACGATATCACCAACCGGATCTTCAGAAATGCATGGTGGGGTATATTGAGCAATTACAAGGGAATGCCTGTTGATTGTCCGCAACGTAATGAAAGACAGCCCTGGCTGGGAGACCGCGCGGTTGTTTCATACAGCGAAAGCTTCATTTTCGATAATTTGAGGCTCTACCGGAAATGGCTGGATGATATATATTATACACAGAAAGCCGATGGGGCGATTTGCGACGTCGCTCCCGCCTATTTCAAATATTACAGCGACAATATGACCTGGCCCGGGACTTACCTGCTGGCAGCGGATATGATCTACAACAGGTCAGGAGATAAATCCCATATAGTAAAACACTATGCTTCAATGAAGAAATGGCTCGGATATATGAGGGACAGATACATGACAGAAGATTTCATTGTAACCAAAGACAGTTACGGCGACTGGTGCGCCCCTCCTGTTACGATTGAAGAAGGAAAAGGAAAAAGTGCAAACGTAAAACACCCGAGCAAACTGATCTCCACTGCATATTATTATCATTTCATGAATCTTATGCAACGTTTTGCCTTACTTAGCGGGAATGATAAGGATATTGAAGGATATGTAAGCCTTGCCGGCAACATCAGGAAAGGCTTCAATGATGAGTTCTTTAATCCCGAAAGTCATTCCTACGGTGAGAACACCCTGACAGATAATTTATTACCGCTGTATTTCGGAATTGTTCCTGAGGACCGGAAGGCAAAGGTCCTTGATAATATTATAGAAATAACAGAAATAACAAATAATGGACACTTGAGCTGTGGAGTGATAGGGGTGCAATGGCTTATGCGGACACTTACCGAAAACGGCAGGTCCGATCTGGCTTTCAGAATTGCAACTAATACAACCTACCCCGGCTGGGGTTATATGATTGAGAACGGCGCAACAACAATCTGGGAACTATGGAATGGCAATACTGCTGCTCCTGATATGAATTCCTATAATCATGTAATGATGCTGGGCGATCTTATAATCTGGTATTACGAAAACCTGGCCGGCATAAAATCAGATCCTGACTACCCGGGATTCAAAAAAATAATAATGAATCCTGAGATAATTGACGAACTTGATTTCGTTAAAGCTTCTTATAATTCGGTACATGGTCTTGTTAAAAGTGAATGGAAGAAAGAAGACAATAAGTTTTACTGGGATTTAACCATACCCGGAAACTCAAAAGCTGTCATAAGCATTCCGGCAAACAAAAGATCCGATGTATCCGAAAGCGGAATAAAAGCTACGGAAGCTGAAGGGATCAGATTTCTGAAAATGCAGGATGGCAGGGCGATGTTTGAGATCGGGTCGGGAGAATACCATTTAACTTCTGAAATATGACAGAAAAAGAAAATCTGAGGTGCCTCTTTACAGGCAACCTCAGATTTTAATTATGGGAACTTCCGATTATTAAACCAGTTTCCAGGGGCTGCGATACTCATAATGCATGAGCTTTGTCGCAGCACCATCGGTGTCATCAATAAAAGTTTCAGTTGCCGGATCCCATTTAATTGTCTTTTTCAGTTCACATGCAATATTACCGAGAGTACAAACCGTACAACTGCTGTGACCTATTTCAACCGGAACAACAGGATCGATCCGTGCCTTTACTGCCTCGACAAAATTCACCTGATGAGGAATTCTTGTCTCATATGGCCCTTCGACATTAGTTGCAGATGCAGGCGGATCAAACTTCGGATCGGATGCCTTGAAATATCCTCTTGCAACCTCTATCCATCCGTTTTCTCCGATAAATTTGACACCTTTTGTCATTTTTTCATCAAAAGGTTCTGAGGTCATTATCACACCATTTGCATAGGTCCAGGAAATGAATTCAGTACCATCGCCAATCGGAGAAATTTCGACCGGCCCGCTTTTATCCATTCCCAGTCCCCACTGTGCTATATCAAACATATGTGCACCCCAGTCGGTAGTAAAGCCACCGCCCATTTCCTTGTACCATCTCCAGCCGCCCCAGAATTCTTCATCTTTCGGCGGATCGAGTGATATAGGCGGATTAAGTTCCTTGTTATAGTGAATTGTTTCAGGAAGAGGACCGAGCCACAGATCCCAGTTAAGATCGGCAGGCAGCGGTTCTTCGGGAAGATTATATGGTGTGGGAGGTGCTCCGACATATGCATATACCCTGGTGATCTTACCCAGTGCACCCTCCTGTACCAGTTTAACTGCATGCTGAAATTCAGGGCTTGAGCGTTGCTGACTTCCGACACCCAGAATTCTGTTGGTTTCACGGACAACTTTCCTGAGTTCCTGACCTTCCTTTATTGTAAAAGTCATCGGCTTTTCGAGATAAACATCCTTACCTGCCTTGCATGCAGCAATTGCAACCATGGCATGTGCATGGTCCGGAATTGCTATGACAACAGCATCTATGTCCTTACGGCCAAGAACATCCTGATACTTTTCATAGGTATCCACCTTGAATTTTGTACCGGCATTTGTATAAAATTCCGAAACTCTGTTTTCAAAGCGCTGACGTTTAATTCCATATACATCACATCCGGCAAGAACCTTTACACCGGGGATCTGGATAAAACCGTTCATTAGAAACATCGCCTGGCGTCCAAGCCCGATGAAACCTAAACGGATATCTCCTGAAGCTGCTGCTGCACCTTTACATCCTGAAAGATGAGGTATAACAGCTGCGCCTGCAACACCTGCCAATGCAGTGTTAATAAAGCGCCGTCTGGACCATTGTGTTTTCTGATTTTCCATAACAGGTTATAATTAATATTTAGTGCTTAAAAGTGAACTGAATTAAAATCTCCCGAATATAGAATATTTCTCCGTATTACAAAAGATTGAAGAATAAAGAAATAAGCCTGAATTATTCGTTTCCATTTTTCTTTCAAGATGAAGAACCGCTTCTCCTTTCTTCATTTGAAGGAAGCGGCTAATTTTTGATGATGCGGGAATGGCCTTTATCCTTTGCTCCCCTCCTTTTATCTCAATCTGATAATACTCCCTGAGTATCCTGAACAGCGACTGGTTCTCAAACTTACGCGAGGTGATCCTCGGAAGATTGATATTGGCTATATAACTTATATCATAAAAAATGGGTATATCATCAAGCAAACGAAGCCTTTCCATATATATACATCCCGATTCCTTCTCCAGTTCAGAAAGGGAAAACATGAAATCATTATCCCATGGTACGATAACAGGCTTTACTATTATCTTCGTCTTGAGATTACGGTCACCGACTGCCGATGTTGTTCCCGACACAGACAATATCCCTATTTCCCTTGGCAGATGATGGACAATACTTCCTTTTCCCTGATGACGGCTTATGAATCCGTCATTCGCAAGATTACTAAGTGATTGTCTCACCGTCGGCCTCGTCATTCCATAAAGCTGACACAGCTCATTCTCGGACGGAAGCAGATCACCTTCCCTGTAAACCCCGTCAATAATATGCCTCCGGAGTATCTCGTAAAGCCGTTTATGCTGTGGTATCTTCCCGGGTGATTTCATTTCCGGAATAAATTTTTGTAAATATATTATGTTTTACTTGTAAATACAAGTTATTTGATATATTTTTGTACACTCTGATCCTTAATGAGATGCCTTTAGAGTATCACAAACTTAATTTAACTTATTATAACAAGTTCAATAACAATATTTAAGCTCGGCAATCATCAACAGGCATCAGCTGATCAGAAAATTTTTATCACGAATCAGGTATAATTAATAAGCAGGTACAAAAATGGCCACACCGGTAATAATGCCAAAACAGGGACAATCAGTTGAATCATGCATCATAACGCGCTGGTTTAAATCCACAGGCGACAAAGTATCAACAGGTGATATATTATTTTCCTATGAAACAGACAAAGCGGCATTTGACCTGGAATCTCCTGCAGATGGTATACTGCTTGAAATATTTTTCGGGGAGGGTGATGAAGTTCCTGTATTGATGAATGTTGCGGTAATAGGTGAAAAGGGGGAAGAAACAGAATCTTTCAGACCGGGAAGCGGGGCATCTGAAAGCAAAGCGGAAGCTCAGGAACAGACGGAAGTAAAAGCCTCATCCCCGGTATCTCAGCCGGCAGAAGTGATAATACCTGCCGGAACTCATTTAAGGATATCACCAAGGGCAAAAAGACTGGCACAGGAAAAAGGAATAAATTACAGTATTATATCCGGATCGGGCCCCAACGGGAGAATAATAGTAAGCGATATAGAAAGATCAGTCCCGGAAGCTGTAAGCCAGGTAAAAGCTCCTGTCAGGCCGGGAACTGAATTCACTGAAGAAGCTGTATCAAATGTAAGGAAGCTGATAGCCAAAGCAATGCACAACTCACTTCAGAACTCGGCCCAACTGACCCATCACATGAGCGCTGATGTGAGAAAACTGCTTGAAGAACGAAGGAAGAATAAAGAAGCTCTTGCATCAGGAACAGCATCAATTGAGCTGACACTTAACGATATGGTGTGCTGGTGTGTGATAAAAGCACTGAAAAAATTCCCTGAACTGAACAGCCATTTCCTGGGTGAAACAATTAAAAAATATAACACGGTCCATCTTGGTATCGCAGTCGATACAAAACGTGGTCTGATGGTTCCATCGGTGAAAAACGCCGACAGTATGAACCTGACTGATCTGGCTTCGGAACTTAAATCAGTTGCTGAAGCCTGCCGGAAGGGTAATATAAACCCGGAACTCATCCAGAGCACTGCTGCTTCCTTTACCGTATCAAACCTGGGAAGTTATGGCGTTGAAATGTTCACACCTGTAATAAACCTGCCGCAGGTAGCAATACTCGGAGTCTGCACTATCATAAACAGACCTGCAGACCTTGGTAATAACACATTCGGATTTGTACCCTATATGGGACTTTCACTTACATATGACCACAGGGCAGTTGACGGAGGACCGGCAACATTGTTCCTGAAAGAGATAAAGAAACAAATCGAGAATTTCAACGAAATGGGTAATCAATGAATAAGATCGCTTCGCCCCGCTTTTTATGAGAGGAATTGTAGTTCACGATAAGCATTGCTTCGCCCCGCCT
>CAYQZL010000009.1:0-22706 GCA_964421975.1 uncultured Rikenellaceae bacterium | reverse complement strand
CCCGCTTTTTATGAGAGGAATTGTAGTTCACGATAAGCATTGCTTCGCCCCGCCTGAAGCGGGGCTCGCAATGACATTACAAAAGAGTAGGCTTTAGTTACAAATTATCACCATAACACCATTTTTACAATGCCAAAAAGTCAAAACATCAATCCGTCTGAAGTTCGGAAACCTCAGTTTATTGAGTTCGGGAAGATCCCCGTTAACCAGTATACTAAAACCATTGAAGAAGAAAAGCAAAACTATACAAGCTCCGATTTTATCCGGATTTTCAGGGATATGGTTATAATCAGGGAATTTGAAACCATGATCAACCTGATCAAAACAAAGAACGAGTATAATGGAATCAGTTATAATCACCCCGGACCTGCGCATCTTTCAATAGGTCAGGAAGCTTCTGCCGTCGGAATGGCATACAATCTCGGTATCGAAGATTATATTTTCGGCTCACACCGCAGTCATGGAGAAATACTTGCCAAAGGATTATCCGCAATTCATAAGCTCGATGAAGATGCCCTTTACACATTAATGAGCAATTATTTCAGCGGTACAGCTCTTAAGGTTGTTGAGAAAGGATTTCAGGGGGAGATTAAGGACCTGTCAGTTCATTTCCTGTTATACGGTGCTCTGGCTGAAATATTTGCCAGGGAAAACGGCTTTAACAAAGGGCTGGGAGGTTCAATGCATGCATTTTTCACTCCTTTCGGTATTTATCCTAACAATGCCATTGTCGGTGGATCCGGTGACATATCTGTTGGCGCCGCATTATACAAAAAGATAAACAGGAAACCAGGGATTGTTGTCTGTAACATAGGTGATGCATCAACTGCCTGCGGCCCGGTCTGGGAAGGCATCTGCTTTGCTACCATGGATCAGTATAAGACCCTCTGGGAGGGTGAATACAAGGGTGGACTACCATTGATATTCAACATCATGAATAACCTGTACGGTATGGGGGGACAAACAATGGGTGAAACGATGGGATTTGGTATACTTGCCCGCCTTGGCGCCGGTGTCAATCCCGAAATGATGCATGCCGAACGTGTTGATGGCTACAATCCGCTGGCCGTAATAGACACTTTCAAACGAAAAATGAAAATCATTGAGGACAAAAAAGGTCCAGTTCTCCTCGATACACTTACTTACAGGATAAGCGGTCACTCGCCGTCAGACGCATCATCATACAGAACTAAAGAGGAGATCGAGTTGTGGCAAAAAGAAGATTCAATCATTTCTTACGGTAATCTCCTGGTAAACGCAGGAATAACAGATCAGGATAAGCTCGATGAAATAAGGGCAGACATAGGTGAGCTCATAACACATATACTACGACTTACCATCAATGATGAAATATCACCCAGGCTTGATCTGGAAAAAAATCCGGATCTGATCGGCAAAATGATGTTCTCATCAGGATCGGAAGACAGGATGGGAGAAGGTACTCCGGAAACACTTTTACCTTATGAAGAAAACCCGCGTGTAAAATCCCTCAGGACAAAAGAGAGATTCTACAAAGACAAAGAAGGCAAGCCGGTATCAAAAGCAAAATTGTTCCAGCTCCGTGACGGTATATTTGAAGCTGTTATCGACAGGTTCTACAAAGATCCAACACTTGCCGCATGGGGCGAAGAGAACCGCGACTGGGGAGGAGCATTTGCAGTATACCGCGGACTGACTGAAGCTCTGCCTTATCACAGGCTCTTTAACTCCCCAATATCCGAAGGAGCTATTGTCGGAACCGCAATAGGCTACGGTATGTGCGGAGGAAGGGTTATTGCCGAAATAATGTATTGCGATTTCCTTGGCAGATCGGGTGACGAGGTCTTTAACCAGTTACCCAAATGGCAGGCTATGAGCGGCAATCTTATTAAAATGCCGGTGGTGATAAGAGTTTCGGTAGGTTCAAAATATGGTGCGCAACACTCTCAGGACTGGTCATCATTAACAGCCCATATACCAGGACTGAAGGTAATATTCCCGGCAACACCTTATGATGCAAAAGGACTGATGAATGCGGCATTACAGGGAACAGATCCGGTTATCTTCTTTGAGAGCCAGAGAATTTATGACATAGGTGAGATGTTTCACGAATCAGGTGTCCCTGAGGGTTATTATGAAATACCCATAGGTGAACCGGACATCAAAATGAAGGGTGATGATATTACTATTTTAAGTATAGGAGCAACCCTCTATCCGGTAATGAAAGCAGCCGGTACCCTGAAAGAAAAATACGGTCTTTCAGCCGAGATAATTGATGCAAGAACCCTTGTTCCCTTCAATTATACTCCTGTTATTGAATCAGTTAAAAAGACCGGAAAGATACTTCTTGCCAGTGATGCCTCATCACGCGGTTCATTCCTGAAAGAAATGGCACAGTCTATAACGGAACTTGCCTTCGATTATCTCGATGCACCGCCCGTTGCTGTCGGATCACGTAACTGGATAACTCCGGCATATGAAATGGAAGAATACTTCTTTCCTCAGCCTGAATGGATAATAGATGCGATACATCAGAAAATAGTCCCTCTCAAAAACCATAAACCGCGGCATGATTTCTCCGAAGAGAAGATCATTGCTCTTAACAGGGAGGGAGTATAAGGGATAAGTCAGGATCACCTCATAAGAGAACATTTATTATTGGATTATTAATCCTTAAACTTTTGAGCGCTCTCCGAAAGTAAGAAAATTGGATATACCACTAAGACAAAAAGGCACTAAGCTTCACAAAGAGCTAACTATTAATTACTTATTCTTAGTGTAACTTAGTGTCTTTGTGCCTTTGTGGCAAAAACTTGCCTTTAGGAGTGGATTCACTTTTTAATATCTTTACAGGAATTATTATCCTTAACTATGGAGCAGATCATTGAGAAAATCAGGAGTAAAGCGGGTTTCATTATTGACATGGATGGTGTCATTTACCATGGGAACAAGCTTTTACCCGGTGTAAACGAATTTGTGGCATGGATGGAAAATTCAGGAAAGAAATATCTGTTCCTGACAAATGCGAGCGAGCGTACTCCGAAGGAACTGCATGAAAAACTTAAAAGGCTGGGAATAGAAGTCGGTGAAGATCATTTTTATACAAGCGCACTGGCTACGGCAAGCTTCCTTGCAAGCCAGAAGCCGAATGGCAGTGCTTATATAATTGGTGATGCGGGATTGATACATGCGTTATACAGCGTTGGTTATACCATCAATAATGTCAATCCTGATTATGTTGTTGTCGGTGACACCCACGGATATAATTTTGAAAAAATCGAGCTTGCCGTAAATCTGGTGTTAAAAGGTGCCAGACTGATAGGTACCAATCCGGATATAAGCGGTCCTGTTGAAACAGGTATTTCCCCGTCAACCAAAGCACTGGTCGCTCCTATTGAAATTGCCTCAGGTAAAGAAGCCTATTTTGTAGGGAAGCCTAATCCTCTGATGATGCGTATAGCTCTCAGGAAACTTGGCACCAGACGGGAAGATGCAATTATTATAGGCGACAGGATGGATACAGATATAAGATGCGGTCTTGAATCCGAGATAGATACTCTTCTGGTGTTGAGCGGGATCACGGCAAGGGAAGATATTGACAAGTTCCCGTATAAACCTCACTATATCCTGAAAGGTGTAAATGAACTTATATGAAAAGCATCTGATGAAAGGATCCATGAAATATAAAAATGAAAGAAAGGAAGTTGCCCGTTTCATGCGAAGACTTTACAGACACGGGCTCACAACTACATCGGGAGGCAACATCAGCAGGAGAATAAATGATAAACTCATTGCAATAACCCCTTCAGCCACAGACAAAGGTAGTATGAAATGGGAAGAAGTCGGAATAATGTCTGTTTCCGGTGAGAATCTTACCCCCGGTCTTAAACCTTCCATTGAACATGCACTTCACATAAATGTTTATAATAACAATAGTAACATAAATGCAATAGTACATGCCCATCCGGTTTTTGCAACAGCATTTACCGCAATGAAGACTCCCATAAACACAAGTCTCACTGCTGAAGCACGTGCCATTTGCGGTGAACCGAAAATGGTACCCTATGCTTTAATGGGTACGGAAGAACTTGCCGGCATTGTTGCACAATATTCCAGGGAATCGGATGTAATGCTTCTTGAAAACCACGGGATCATTACCACGGGCTCAAACCTGCTGCAGGCTTTCGACAAGCTTGAAGTGCTTGAGAATGCTGCCAGGATGACCCTCATTGTTGAAATTTCCGGGAAAAAAAGCCAGCTCGGTAAGTCAAAAATACTTCAGATTGATAAATTGTTCAGATGATCAGAGCTGTACTTTTTGATATGGACGGTGTACTTGCAGATTCAGAGAAATACATCTGCAGGGCTGCAATAATGATGTTTGCTGAACTTGGAGTAAAAGTAGAACCAGAGGATTTTGAACCATTCATCGGGACCGGAGAAAACCGTTACATAGGGGGTGTGGCAGAAAAATATTGTATAACAGTGGAGATCGAAAAGGTAAAGGCGAGAACATATGAAATCTATGTGGATATTATCAAAGGTAATCTCAGGCCGCTTCCCGGAGCTGTAGAACTTGTCAACAGATGCAGACAGCTTGGTCTTAAGCTTGCAGTCGCTACCAGTGCCGACAGGATAAAAATGGATGCAAATCTGAATGAGATTGGTATTCCTTCAGGATTATTTGATGCAACAATAACAGGACTGGATGTGGAAAACAAAAAGCCTTTCCCCGACATTTATATCAAAGCTGCCGGAAAGATCGGATTGAACCCTGAGGAGTGTCTTGTTGTTGAAGATGCAGTAAGCGGGATAAAAGCAGCCGTGAGTGCAGGATGCCGGTGCCTTGCAGTATCAACGTCATTTGACAGATCGATGCTCTCCGGTGCCGACTGGATATGCGACTCACTCGAGAACATCCCGGAAGAAGCATTGAATTGGTAATGAATAATTAATAAGCAATCAATAAAGTGAAGAATAGTTTTCTGAAAAGTCTGCCATGGCATGATGAGCTGAAAAAAAAGATAAATGCAGGAGAGATTCCCGCGTACAGGGAAGCTAACGGTCATATCCATACCCCATATTCATTCAGCGCTTTTGACTCTCTCGATACTGCCTTCAGGATGGCCCGTGAGGAAAAAATAGCAGTTCTGGGGATCAATGATTTTTTCGTAACCGACGGGTATGAAGCTTTCCATGACGGCTGCCTAAGAAACAATATCTTTCCGCTCTTTAATATTGAGTTCATCGGATTATTAAAGGAAGAACAAAAAAAAGGTGTAAGAATAAACGATCCGAACAATCCGGGAAGGATATATTTCTGCGGAAAAGGCCTTGATTACCCTTTTTCACTTAACTGGCTACTAAGGATGAAGCTCGGGAATGTAATCAGGGAGAGCCAGGATCAGATGAAAGCGATGATAGTCAGGCTTAATGAGCTCATTAAACCAATTAATCCATCACTGAGTTTATCATATGAGGAGATTCAGAGGAAATTCGCAAAAGATCTTGTAAGGGAACGTCATCTGGCCAAAGCTCTCAGATCGCTTGCCGTCAGAAACTACAAAAATCCCGATGACCAGTTGAAATTCATCGAATCATTGTATGGTGGAAGGAAAGCCTTAGCTTCAATTTCAGATCAGGCAACCTGTGAGAACGAGATAAGATCAAATCTTCTGAAAGCCGGAGGTCCGGCATTTGTCGAAGAAAATGAAAAATCATTCCTCGACCTTAAGAAACTTATCACCATAATCAATAAAGCCGGAGGAATTCCATGTTATCCGGTACTGCTGGATGATGCTTCGGGAAAATACACTGAATTTGAAGCCGATATGGAAAAACTTCATAAGTCACTTTCTTCCCTTGGCATAGGATGTATCGAACTGATACCCGGAAGAAACGATCTTGCAATACTCAGTACCTTCTGTGAATTCTTCGACAGGAAAGGATTTGTCATCACATTCGGTACAGAACATAATACACCGGAACTTACTCCGCTGACAATCACCGCGCGTGGTAAAAATCCTCTGGATGAAGAACTGAAACGAATTGCATGGGAAGGCGTCTGTGTCATCGCTGCTCATCAATACCTGCGTGCACATGACAGACAGGGTTATGTACTGGATGACGGAAAACTTTGCACAGACCAGAAAAAAGACCTCGCAGAACTGGGCAGATATGTTATTGAATACTTTTTAAACAGGAAAAAATATGAAACCGGAAATTAAAGAACTCATTGAAATATCACGATTTTATGGGACAGATAAAGAATATGTAATTGCCGGTGGCGGAAACACTTCATACAAGGACGAAAATACTATCTGGGTAAAAGCAAGCGGACAGCCTCTTGCAGAACTGACCGAAGAAGGACTTGTTGCACTCAGCAGGGAAAAACTCAGGGAGATATCAGGTAAAAAATACCCTGAAGATCCTGTGCTGAGAGAAGACCGTGTGAAGACTGATCTTTATAAATGTATATCTGATCCTTCTTCAAACAAAAGACCCTCGGTCGAAACATCACTTCATGATCTTATAAGGTACAGTTATGTTGTTCACCTCCATCCTACTCTTATAAACGGAATACTTTGCAGCCGGAATGCAAAAAACATAAGCATCAGGCTATTCGGAGACAGATCATTGTTCGTTCCGTATACCGATCCGGGCTATATCCTGTTTAAAGCACTTGAATCGGAAATAACAGCTTACAGGGCAAAACATTCTGCAGACCCTCATATTATATTCCTGGAAAATCATGGTGTTTTTGTAGCCGCAGATACAACATCAGAGATAAAGGATATATATAAAAATATAATTGAATCAGTTGAGAATGAGATCCCCCGTTTGGACAATATTGAGAATCTGCCATATAATCCTGTTATGCATAAAGTTTTACCGGTAATCAGGATGATCCTTTCGGAAGATAAACCAAAAACAATCAGATACAGGCATAATTCACTGATCTCTCAGTATTATAAGTCGCAACAGGATTTCCAGAAGATCTCTCTGCCGCTGACACCGGATATGATCGTGTACTGTAAAACAAGATATCTTTATATAGAACATTCATCAACTGCCGAAAAGATAATCGATTCATTCAGGAGTCAACTGCCACGCTTTAAGAATGAATACGGATATCTGCCAAAGCTTATCATTATAAAGAATATGGGTGTATTTGCCGTTGAAGATAGTCTCTCAGCAGCTGAAGCAGTACTTGATGTTTACGAAGATCTGATAAAAATAAGCTATTATGCTTCCGGGGCCGGCGGCATAAAATACCTCAGTCCCGAACAGATTGCATTCATTGATCAGTGGGAAGTTGAGAATTACAGAAGAAAAGTAGCAGCATCGGGAGCAGCGGCAAACAAGCTGACAAATAAGATTGCAGTTGTGACCGGTGGTGCACAGGGTTTTGGTGCAGGGATAGCAGAGTCGTTATATAAACTGAACCTGAACGTGGTCGTCGCAGATCTTAATGAAGAAACAGGGAAAAAATTTGTTTCACATTTATCCGCGATTAAATCACCGGGTAAAATTGTTTTTAAGAAAACGGATGTATCTGATCCCGTTTCAGTTAAAGAACTTATAGCCTTTACAGTAAGCGAATTCGGCGGAATCGACCTTATGATAAGCAATGCCGGTGTATTAAAAGCTGGCGGACTTGACGAGATGGAACCTGAGGTTTTCTCTTCTACAACAAATATCAATTATAACGGTTTCTTTTACTGTGCAAAATATGCTTCCGAGGTAATGAAACTGCAGAATAATGAAAAACCTGATCATTTTACTGACATAATACAGGTAAATTCCAAATCAGGTCTCAGGGGAAGTAACCGGAATTTTGCCTATGCCGGCGCAAAATTCGGAGGAATCGGTCTGACCCAGTCCTTTGCCCTCGAACTGGCTCCATTCAGGATCAAGGTTAATGCAATCTGCCCGGGGAACTTTTATGAAGGGCCATTATGGTCAGATCCGGTCAAAGGACTGTTTGTCCAGTACCTTAAAGCCGGAAAGGTACCGGGTGCAAGAACTATTGAGGATGTACGCAAATTTTATGAAGATCAGGTACCTCTGAAACGTGGCTGCAGGTTGGAGGACCTTGTTAAAGCTTTATTATATATTGTGGACCAGGAATATGAAACCGGACAGGCGGTTCCCGTAACGGGAGGACAGGTGATGCTGGGATGAGAGGTGAGAGGTGAGATGAGGAGAGGGGGTGATGAGGAGATGAGGAGATGAGGAGAGGGGGAGAGGGGGTGATATCTACGTATTATAATATGTATTAAAATATGTATTAAAATACGTAGATTTTATGAATCAGCATTAAGTGATATGATGTATTAATTATGCTGGGAATAAGTGAAAATCCTTTATGGATCAGTGTTAAAGGGTGAAAAAATATTTTTTATTATGAAAACGAAAGCAGTAAGGATTTACGGAAAAAAAGATCTTCGGCTGGAAGAATTCGATCTGCCACCGATAAAGGACGATGAGATACTGGCACAGGTCATCTCCGACAGTATTTGCATGTCATCGCATAAGGCTGCACTGCAGGGATCGGATCACAAACGTGTTCCCGATGATATACATATCAATCCGACGATCATAGGCCATGAATTTGCCGGAATAATTCTTGAAGTCGGGCTTAAGTGGAAGCATAAATTCTCAAAAGGTCAGAAATTTTCCATCCAGCCGGCAATGAGCCAGACCGGCACACTGGATGCTCCGGGATATTCATTCCGGTATATCGGTGGCGATGCTACACATATTATCATCCCGGATATTGTCATGGAAGCAGATTCCCTTCTGCACTACGATGGTGAAGCATTTTTCCCGGCATCACTTTCCGAACCTATGTCATGTATCGTTGGTGCTTTCCATGCAAGCTACCATACCAATCCGGGTACTTATGTACATGACATGGGAATACGCAAAGGCGGGAAAATGGCAATCCTTGCCGGTGTCGGTCCGATGGGTCTAGGTGCTATTGACTATGCACTGCACCAGGAAAGAAAACCTTCCTTGCTGGTTGTTACTGATATAGATGATTCACGCCTGGCAAGAGCGGCATGTCTGTTTACACCTGAACATGCTCAGAAAGAAGGAGTTAAACTGATCTATGTCAATACCGGAAAAAAAGATGATCCTGTCAGATATTTAAGGGAACTCTCCGGAGATACCGGATATGATGATGTAATGATCTTTGCACCGGTAAAGCAGGTCATCGAACAGGGAGACGCAATACTTGGTTTTGATGGCTGCCTTAATTTCTTCGCAGGACCGACCAATCCTGATTTCAGGGCAGAATTCAATTTTTATAATGTCCATTATGCTTTTACCCATATTGTCGGGACTTCCGGAGGGAATACCGATGACATGAGAGAATCGCTCCGGCTGATGGGCGAAGGGAAAATCAATCCTGCTGTAATGATAACCCATGTAGGAGGCCTCGATGCGGTCATAGATACCACTCTCAACCTTCCCGCTATACCTGGCGGGAAAAAACTTATCTATACAAATATCTCAATGCCGCTGGTTTCTTTATATAAGCTCGGGGAAAAGGGAGAAAAGGAAAACAATGAATACTTCAGGGGATTACATGAGATTGTATCAAAAAATGATTTCATCTGGTCCCTCGAAGCTGAAAAATACCTTCTTGCAAATGCAAAACCAATTTAATTCTTATCTCTGTGTAACTCTGTGTATCCTCTGTGTAACTCTGTGGAGGTTCTTTAATTTTTTTTCAGTTACACAGAGAGGCACAGAGGATACACAGAGAGACACAGAGGTTTATATTATTAAGCTTTTGTTTTGAATTTATCGGCAAATTCATCTGAGATATAATTCTCATAACTCATACATACATCTGAAGCAAAGCCGACACCGGTCGAGACAATCCTCTCCCACTTCTCCTCTCCCATTTTATCTAGCTCATCCCTTGTAATACCATTTTTATAAATCGCTGCAATCATGCCGGCATTGAAGTTATCTCCCGCCCCTATAGTACTGACCGGATTGATCTTTTTTACCGGAAACCTGCCTGTAAAAGAGGGAGTTCTAACATAAACACCATCTGCACTTGCAGTATAAACCATACAATCTGAGTAATTCTTTACAATATCCCAGGCACTGTCGGGAGATCCGGCATTATATATATTTTTAAAGTCTTCATCCGAGCCTCTGATAATTGATGCCATTTTCATATTCTCTATTATCAGCGGTTTAAGCTGATCCAGCTCCGAAGCATGTGCATTTCTGAAATTTGGATCATATATTACTATTCCTCCATTTTCTGACGATCCTTTAATGAACTGCACGAATCTGGTCCTGATTTCGGGAGTTATCGCATAAATTGACCCGCATAAAATTATATCATCGGAGTTTACGGATGGAAAAATCATCTCCAGCCTGCGTTCAGGATAATGCTTATAAAAAGTATAGCTGGCATCATTCTTTTCATTCAGCATTGCTATTGCCAGTGCCGTTTTGCCATTCGTATAACGGTCGACAAATCCGGTTTTCACCCCGTTCCCTTTAAGGAATAAATCTATCAGGTTACCTATATCATCTCCGGCATATTCACTAATAAGTGATACAGGCAGTCCGATACGGCCAAGCGATACTGTACTGTTCAGCATTGCACCACCCGGTTTCCCTGCCTGTGGCTGTCCGTCTTTAAAAATTATATCATACAGTGTTTCCCCTATTGCATAAATCTGTCTCATGTTATGGCTTATCTGTTCAAAGAAATAAGATCATTATATTTGTTCCGACTAATTTAAAAATTATTTGAATGAAGGCAATGATGCTTACCGGAATAAGAGAGATGAAAATGATGAATATCCCTGATCCGGTCATAAAAAGACCTGATGATGTTTTAATTAAGATGAATGTACTTGGTATTTGCGGTTCTGATATACATTATTACACCCAGGGCAGGATCGGATCTCAGGAAGTTAAATATCCTTTTACAGTAGGACATGAAGGAGCCGGAGTAATAGTTGAGACAGGGCCGGAAGTAAAAAAAGTAAAACCGGGGGACAGAATAGCTATAGAACCATCGATGCCATGCGGGGAATGTGACCAGTGCCTTTCAGGAAGATCTCATACCTGCCGGAAAATTAAATTTCTTGGATGCCCGGGACAGGCAGAAGGTGCACTTTCAGAATATATTGTAATGCCGGAGGCAAATTGCATTCCGTTGCCGGGGAACCTGAATCCGGATCACGGATCTATTTCGGAACCACTCGCAATAGGTATATACTCCGTAAAAAAATCAGGAGGTGTAAAAGGCTTAAAAGTAGGGGTTCTCGGATTCGGTCCGATAGGTATGAGCGTTATGCTGGCTGCCAGGGCAGACGGTGCCGAAAGAATATATATCACCGATAAGATAGATGAACGACTCGCCATAGCATCGAAAGAAAAAGTCCGGTCTACAGCAAATCCCCTGAAAGAAGATATCGTGAAAAAAATCATGGATCAGGACCCCTCCGGTCTGGATGTGGTATTTGAATGCTGTGGCCAGCAGGAAGCACTTGATCAGGCAGTCGATCTTCTCAAACCTGGCGGAAAAATTATAATTGCAGGTATTCCGGAATTCGACAGGTGGTCGGTGAATGTGGAAAATACCAGGAGACGTGAATTAATGATACAGTTTATACGAAGACAGGTAAACTGTACAGAAACTGCAATTGAAATGATGCATACCGGTACTATCGCCATAAGCAATATGGTAACTCACCGCTTCCCCTTCAGCAGGACCAAAGAAGCATTTGACCTGGTAGAAGGTTACCACGACGGTGTAATGAAAGCCATGATAGACTTTTAATCGAGGAGTGCCTTATATCTCAGCAGAGCTTCAATGAAGTAATAATCGGCATAGGTCAGCGGAACATCAACTTCGCTGTTTCCGGGGATATTTCCCACACTATGCTTCAGAATGAAATTGCCATTTTCACCGGCTTTAGCCCTGTATGCGGGAGATGCCAGTGATCTGAGCTGTGTTTCAGCAATACCAAGATACCTGGAAGATGCAGGTTCCTCAACCATTCCGCTAAGCTCTATGAGGGCCGACGCCATAATCGCACCCGCAGATGCGTCTCTTTTTGCATCAGGAATATCCGGAGCATTAAAATCCCAGTAAGGGATCTTGTCCTCAGGCATGTCAGGATGGTTAATAAGAAATTCTGCAACATTTATTGCATGATCAAGATACCTCTGCAAACCCGTCTCCCTGTACATCACAACATAGCCATAAAGGCCCCAGCTCTGACCTCTTGACCATGCTGATTCATCAGAGAATCCCTGGGCAGTCTCCTTTTTCTCAACCCTGCCGGACAAAGTATCATAGGAAACAACATGCCAGGAACTGAAATCAGGACGGTAATGATTCTTTATGGTTGTATCTGAATGACTTACACAGATCTTGTAATAAGTGGAATCACCGGATGACTTAAATGCCCACATCAGGAATTCAAGGTTCATCATATTGTCGATGATCACCGGACACTGCCATCCTCTCCTGCTGTTCCATGACTGGATACAGCCGATATAAGGGCGGAATCTTGTGATAAGTGATTCTGCACCTGTAAGAAGCACATCCTTATAAGCTTCATTGCCTGTAAGTCTCAGCCCGTTCCCGAAACTGCAATAAAGCATAAATCCGAGATCATGGGTTCCTTTGTTATTCTTCTCCTTTTCGATCCGTTCTGTAAACTTTTCAGCATATCCCCTGAATTCCGTATTTCCCGAATATTCATAAAGATACCAGAGTGATCCCGGGAAAAATCCGCTTGTCCACCAGTTCGATTTAGCTGTAATAAGAGTTCCGGTAGGGTCAATGGTCCTTGGAAGCATGTCAGGTATGTCTTTCATCACATCATACATCAGAGTATATTGTTTCATGGCAAAAGACATGGATTCGTCAATGATCCTGTCCATTGGCCGGGGCTTGCCGCATGAAGACAATATTATCAGAAGTGCCGCAAAAAAGAATAATTTGTTTTTCATGAGTCAATTGTGATTTCTGTTTTAATTATAAATAGGTTGTACTAATTTGTGTCAGCAGTGAATTCTGAAAAACAAGTCACAGATGGATTTTAAATTCATGCAAATACAGGCCATCAATTATATCTTCCGTATCATTTCAGGATTTATAGCAAAAATCAAACTTATCGTTCAGCTGTCAATTTTATTTTTTCATGGCGAAATTTAATATATTTAGCCGAATCTGAATAATTATAAAAACAATCAAAATGACAGTATTTAAAGAAACTCTTACAAACCCTGAAAAAATGTCTCCTTTTTTTGAAAGAAGGATAGCCCACCTGAATAACCTCATGATCGTTGTTTGTGATTTCACAAACGGACCAGCTGAGGAACCTGACAAACCGCACAGCCATCCCCATGAACAGATCACCTATGTTGCAGAAGGAGATCTTTATCTTTTTCTCGGTGAAGAGAAACACACTCTTACTAAAGGAGATATCTTTACGGTTCCATCGGGGATACCTCACTGTATCCAGACTATAAGCAGCCACGTAAGGCTGATTGATACATTCAGCCCCATAAGAGAAGATTTCCTGAAATAGATATTATTTTTTATTTGTTAAAATTCCTTAAATATGAACATGCCGCATGGTTAAATAAAGAGATGTCAGGATATCTTTTTACTTTTAGAACAGAATATTCCTGTACTTTATTTAATACGGCTCTTATCTGATAATATAAAAACATATATGAATAAACTAATTGATGTCCTGCGCAGTTTTTTCGCAGGTTTTTGCGGGAAAATAATGAACGGATTAAAAAAAATAAACATCCGGCCACGGATTATTTTTATAATCACGGGAATAATGTCCACTATATGGTTTCTCATAAGAGTTATACCAAAACCATCAAGAGCTGCATATCCATGCATGAAGGTTGCAGCTCCCGTCATGTCAGGTTTTATACTTTACCTGCTGAGCATATGGGGAGTTTCCCTTGCATCTGTCAAAACACGGTCAAGGTTCATCAATGTCAGATATATTGCGACATTTCTGCTGGTAACGGGTGTTGTAACCGTTATGGCTGTAACACCTGTAAATTATTATTCAGGCCCCCAGGGAAAAAACCCGGTAAAATCAGGGCCTGATGACGGTCCGAATAAACCGGTCGGAAAAGAAACCGGTCTTAATCCGGGAAGAGTTGTCTGGATCTGGGACCCGAAAGCCACAAATGCTGATTGTTTTAACATACTTGAACTATATAAGCCTGAAAATACCAATCAGAGTGTGGTCAACCGTATGGTAGGTGAAGGAATAAGGAAGCTTGGCGGAGAAACAAATCTTTATAAAGCATGGGATGCCCTGTTCAGGTCTTTCAATAAAAAGAAATCAAATTCAGACAAAGGTTATTCCGACGGCGAAAAGATATTCATCAAGATCAATCAGGGCACGGCAAATGCCACATTGATGAAGGATGATATCAATAACGGATTTTTTATCACGGAAAAGATATTAAACAGTGAGTATGCAAAAAAAGGACTGGCAGGAGCCTGTGAAACCTATCCTGCTGTGACACTCGAAATACTAAGAGAACTGGTAAACGTCGTGGGAGTGGAACAAAAGAATATTGCAATCGGTGATCCGATAAGTCATATTTTTGGCCATAACTATGAAGCATGGGCAACTGAATTCCCTGATATAATTTATGTTGACAGGATGTCAGACAAGCATGGAAGGACTCTGATAAATCCCACAAAAAATGATCTTATATTTTATTCCGACAAATCACAATCCGACAAACTATATGATGTTATTGAATCGGCCGATTATCTGATCAATATAGCGAACCTTAAGCCTCACGGACGTGCAGGTATTTCGCTTACTGCCAAGAATCATTTCGGTTCGCATTCAAGAAGGTCAGCATCACATCTTCATTATTCGCTTATTTCACCGGTTTCAATGGGGAATCCGACCAACAGCGGTTATGGAAAATACAGGGTTATGGTGGATATAATGGGAAGCCGTTACCTGGGTGGAAATACATTGTTATTTGTTGTTGACGGCTTATATGGAGGGGGATCAAACGAGACCAGAGCACCTGTAAAGTATTTCATGTCTCCTTTTAATAATGACTGGTCTAATTCTGTCTTTATGTCACTGGATCAGGTCGCACTTGAATCTGTGTGTTATGATTTTCTGAGAACAGAATGGAACGGGACATATAAGCACAATCCGGCAAATAATCAATATGAATCTATTCCGGATGTAAACGGAGTGGATGATTACCTCCACCAGGCTGCAGATCCGTCAGCATGGCCAAAAAATATCAAATATGATCCCGACAACAGCGGGAAATCCCTGGGCAGCCTGGGAATACATGAACACTGGAATGATCCGGTCAGAAAACAATACTCCCGAAACCTTGGATCATCGTACGGAATTGAGCTGGTTGCCATACCTGATACCCTTGTAAGATCAGTGAAACCGTCATTGAATGCACCATCTGCCGGAAAAAGCGGTGTAGCTGTTGCAACTGCCGGGCAGGACAAAAAAGCATCATCTTCAGGAAAAAGTATCAGCGAACAGAAGAAAAGTGATGGTATAGGATCTGCTCAGGCAGGTGGAGTGAGTTCCTTAGCCTTTGATCCGGGATTCACCGCAAAAAATTTCTCTTCTGTTGTAGTTGACGACGATAATGTTAAGTGGTTCCTGACGGATGCAGGAATTGCCAGTTATAATGGCAGCAAATGGCAGTTGCATAACAGGAACAGGAAAGTCCCTGCCAAAGGTCTTGAGGATATGGCTTTCGATATATCGTCATACGGAAAGGAACTGTGGCTGGCATCACCTTTGGGAGCTACGGTTGTCACACTTCCGGTCGATGCAAGATCTGGTGCAACAACATACTATAAGGGAAATTCCAAAATACTGAGTGATACCGTGGTAGCTGTTGCCGTCGGAAAAGGAGCACTCAGGTGGTTTGGCACCAACAAGGGTGTTTCAGCTTTCCTTGACAATAAATGGCTTACCTACTCATATCAGAGACAATATCCCGAATCGCTTTTCCAGGATTTCCCCATTACAGCAATGGCAACAACACCCGGGGGGGATTCACTATATGTAGCCACTGAGGGAGCCGGGGTCGCAAGAGTCTTCAAAGATAAGGTTGATGCCATTTCGGGAGCATCAGAATATGCAATATGGGGTCCCATCGAAATGCCCTCTGACAATGTTTACAGCATCTGTATTACTCCGGATGGAACACAATGGTTCGGAACTGACCTGGGCATTGCACGTCATATCGGAGATCAGACACTCGAGAACTGGACTATTTTCACCACAGATGACGGACTGGTGGATAATTTTGTACAATGTATAACATATGATAACGAGGGATCGATCTGGTTTGGAACCAAAGGCGGAATCTCGGTCCTTAAAGGTGAAGAATGGAAATCCATAACCACTGAGAATGGACTGTTGAGTAATAACATCCGGTGCATCACGGTCGATAAAAAAGGATTGATCTGGTGCGGAACCGATACCGGGGTAATTTGCATTAACAATGGGGCAATTACAAACTACAGATAATTAGCAAATTATTAAATTAAATCCGTAATATGTATGAAATGAATTAATAAAATCTTACCTTTTACTGCATAATTGCATTTTGTTTCAATTACTATAAATAACTAACTAAATCTTCAACCCTTATGAGAAAAATCGCAATTTTGTCTGCACTCCTGCTGCTTGCAGGTGTGCAGGTTTCTTTTGCACAAAGGTCTGTGACAGGGACTGTTATCAGTTCGGCTGATAACCTTCCCCTGCCGGGTGTATCTGTTGTCATAAAAGGCACAACAACAGGAACAACCACGGGAGCTGACGGCAAATACGCCATTCAGGTCCCGGATAATCAGGCTGTGCTTATCTTTTCCTTTGTTGGTTTTACATCACAGGAAATTACTGTCGGTGATCAGAGTACACTTAATGTAACTCTTGCCGAAAGTATAACACAGATGGAAGAAGTCGTTGTTACCGCTCTGGGTATAAAACGACAAACCAAGGCTTTAAGTTATTCTGCCGCTGAAGTGCGCGGAGATGATGTCCAGAAAGTCCCGGAAATAAACCTGATGAATACTCTTCAGGGTAAAATAGCCGGTGTGGATATCAATATAGCAGGCACGGGAGCAGCAGGGTCATCAAGGGTTACCATCAGGGGTAACACATCCATAAGCCGTGACAACAATCCGCTTTATGTAATTGATGGAGTGCCCATTACAAGAGCATCTTCAAGTTATGGAGGCAGGGACCTCGGTGATGCACTTACCACCATTAATCCGAATGATATTGAGACCATGAGCATCCTCAAGGGTGCTGCCGCAACTGCACTTTATGGTTCAAGGGCATCAAATGGTGTAATTCTTATTACCACAAAGAGCGGGACAGGGCAGAGAGGACTCGGGATCAGTTATAACGGATCTTTCGGATTTGAAAACCTGGTTGATCCATTCAGGAACCGTCAGACATTATATGGTAACTCCGGGATGAACGGAGATAACAGCGATACCTATCCGACAACCTGGAACCAGGAGGTTCACCGCCAGTGGGGTCCGC
Organism: uncultured Rikenellaceae bacterium; assembly: GCA_964421975.1. GTDB lineage: Bacteria > Bacteroidota > Bacteroidia > Bacteroidales > VadinHA17 > LD21. Next base: position 5,133 of record CAYQZL010000009.1, on the reverse strand, counting down.
GATATGACGGAAGGAATCTGGGTATCAATTTTGATGATAATCCGGAAATACCGCTGACATTCGCTTTTCGGGAAAATCACTGGAAAGAATTCATGCGTACAGGCTCAACCGTAACAAATGATCTATCCTTCACAGGAGGTACACAGAATCAAAGATTTCGTGCTTCAATTTCGGATATGAGATATATTTCGCCTGTTCCGAATTCAGATATGAACCGCCAGACTGCAAATTTCTCATTGAACAGTAAATTCGGTAAAAAGATAACTCTTGAAGCACGGGCAAACTATTCAACATCAAAAAGCAAGAACAGACCAAATCCTTCGAGGTATGTTCAGATGCTTTCACTTATTCCCAATTCATGGGATATTAACTGGCTGAAAGGCCAGACCGACAAATGGGGTGCAAAACCCGACGGATGGATGCTGCCCTTCAGCACCAATGACTATTATCAGAACCCGTACTGGTCAGCCTATCAGGATTATCAGAATGATGAAAGGGACCGTATCACAGCCAATGCCAATCTGCGTTATGACATAACCGACTGGTTGTTCCTTAACGGAAGAATAGGTACGGAGAAGAGTATTCTTAAGGTAACCAATATTGACGCTTACGGATTCCTTCGCGGCAATGTGGCAGGTACAGGAGCCGTTTCCGAATATACAACCAACGAAAATCAGCTGAATGCCGAATATTCTCTGAACTTCAACAAAGCTTTTGGCAGCTTCAATGTTATTGCCATGTTTGGAGGAAGCGCAACAAGAAGTGCTTACAACCGTGATGGTATAAGTGGCGATCAGCTTCTGATACCGTTTTATCATGTAATAACCAATGCCGGCCAGCTATATACTGATGTCGGGAACAGCAAGTCCGGAATCAATTCATTGTATGGAAGTGCTGAAGCTTCATATAAAGACCTTGTATATCTGACTGTTACAGGCAGGAATGACTGGTTCTCCACACTCGCACCGGAAAACAACAGCATCTTTTACCCCAGCGTAGGAATAAGCTATCTGCTTCATAACCAGATAGCTCTTCCTGAATGGTGGTCCTTTGCAAAGATCAGGGCTTCCTATGCAGAGGTTGGAGGCGGATCGAGTGCTTATGCAACAAAGATCGGTTATAATTTTGATGCCACAGGGTATATGAACACCCCACTGGTAAGTCTGCCTAACGGAATTGCGAATCCCAATCTGCTCCCTTATGAAACAAGTGAATGGGAAGTAGGAGCCGATTTCCGTTTCTTCCAGAACAGGATCGGTATTGATTATGCTTATTATAGCAAGGAAACTACCAATGACATAGTGGGAGTAACACTGCCTCAATCATCGGGTTATACCAGTGCAACCGTAAACCTGGGGGCTATTGGCAATAAAGGACACGAACTCATGTTAACTCTCGTCCCGGTAAGCGGAAAGGTTAATCTTGAATTCAACCTTGCATACTCATATAATATGGGTAAGATACTTGATCTGGGTGGTGTTTCTGAAGTAAGCGCAGGTAGTGTCAGTATCGGTGGAGGAATTGATGTCAAACAGATAGTCGGTGAACGACCCTATGCTCTGTTCGGCTATACACAAAAGAAAATTGACGGGAAACCGGTATGGGAAAGGTGGACATTCAATTATGCAGGGCAGGCACATCAGTCATGGCGCCCGGCACGTGATCCGCAGAAAACCCTGCTGGGATACGGAACACATCCAAATTCGGCAAGCCTGACCACCACCCTGAAATGGAAAGGATTATCCCTCTCCGCCGTGATCGACGGAAAATGGGGCGCTACAGTTGCCTTCCAGGCTGAACAGGAAATGGTTGAAAGAGGTATGGCCACATCAACACTGCCAGGCAGAGATGGCTCTCTCTTCCTCGAAGGCGTTTATAATTCGGGAACATCCTCTGAGCCGGTATGGTCTGATGTCTCAACTGCACCGGGATATACAATTAATGCAAATCCGGCAAACAATCTTCCGAATCCTGTTGAAGTATCAGGGAACGAAATTCCTTATAATGTAAAACACTTTGAGAACTATTACAGGGAAGGATTTACAAAACGTGTTTGTGAAATGGTAGTTTTTGATGCCGATTATGCAAAATTCCGCCAGGTTACCCTGGGATATAATATACCCAAAAACCTTTATAAGACCTTACCCGTGCAGAATCTTAACGTTTCGGTTGTCGGACGTAACCTGTTCGATATCATCAACCATCTGCCCAACGGTGACCCTGCCACAGGAGGAGCAACAGGTATAAATTACCGTGCATTACCTTCAACCAGGTCATTTACTTTAAATATCAATGCTAATTTCTAAAATGATATCCGATGAAAAGTAAAATATTCTTCAGATTTTTGCTCGCTGTATTAATTCTGCTCGGCGGATATGCATGCGATACAGACAACCTGATTGAACTGGATGATCCCAAATATATGCTAACCCCTGACAATGCCGATATGTCAATGTTGTTCACCAACATACTTATCAACCATGGACGTGGTTCCACAGGTGGTAATCCGGCCAGACTCGAAGGCGGTTATTGCAAATATTATGCAACCTACTCAAACCTGATGCTCTTCGGAGGTCTTTACCAGTTCGACCAGGGATTGAACGACAGCCCCTGGGGGGTCTATACAGGTGCTCTCAAAATGTCAATAGCCCTTGAAGATTTCCTCGCAAAAAAGGATGATCCCAACCAGGTAAACAACCTGGCAATGACAAGGATCATGAAAGTTGCTGTCATTCAGAGACTGACCGATTTCTACGGAGATGTTCCGATCACAGAGGCAGGTCAGGCATACATAAGCGATAACATGAAACCAGGTTATGACAGACAGTCTGACATTTATAAATATATGCTCCAGACACTTGATCAGGCCATTACATCTTTTTCAACTGATGCAACTCCTGTTGCCCTGACATGGAAAGGAAATGCAGATCCCAAAAAGGCCCGTGACATTATTTATAACGGGAATATAACCAAATGGAAAAAATACGGATATTCACTGATGCTGAGGATAGCAATGAGGGCTTCTGATGCAGATGCTGCAACAGCAAAAACCTATGCTGAAAAAGCCATAGCCGGAGGTGTAATAACTGATAATGCAGATAACTGGACACTTCAGACAAAAGACGGGATGAACAGTGAAAAGAGTCCGTACAGCTCATTCTTTGAAGGTTCACCTTCCGGTGATCCGGAACGTTATATGAAGCTGGGCGAATATTTTGTTGATTTCCTTAAAGCCAAAGCCGATCCCCGCAGGAAAGTCATCTTCGGAGGGCGTCTGAACAATACAATAACTGCCGTTACTGCATCAAACATGCAGACTTACTGGAGAGATGTGACAAAATGGGATTGGGATCTGACCCAGGCAAAAGGTATGGTGCATGGTACAAATGCAAACCCCTCACCCACCCTGGCTGCATATCACTGGACATATACAAGCCCCAATCCTTTCCTGTTCACAATGGATCAGCCTCTGTCAATTCTCACAGCTTCAGAGATGCTTTACCTGATAGCCGAAGCTTCTCTGAACAACTGGACAACAGGTACAACAGCCACTGCTGCTTATGAAGCTGCAATTACAGCAAGCATGAATCATCTGAGCTCATTCTCGGGTCTGCTGCCCGCACAAAAAATTGAGGGATCTGAGATCACGGATTATATCGCTGCAAATCCACTTGGTACCGGAGATGCTGCAAAGCAGAGACTTGCTGAGGAAATGTGGGTTTCCATGTATATGAATCCTACAGAAGCCTGGTCAAATGTCCGCAGAATGAACCTTAACCTTCCGTCTAATTCTGCAACAGCCCAGATGCCTACGAGATATGCTTACCCTGAAAATGAGAGGTCAAACAATCTGGACAAGCTCAATCAGGCAATCACGACCCAGGGATGGTCAACATCCATGACCAGGGAAGAAGAGATAGCTAAAAAGGTCTGGTGGGATACAAAATGATTCAGGATTCAGGATTCAAAATTCAAGATTCAAAATTCAAGGTTCCGGATTACTTTTTCCAATATCCGGGACCTTGAAAATTCATTTAATCCTGAATAATGAATACCGAATTGTTTAATATCAGAAATGATTTAATTTCAAGTTTTTATTACCTATAAAGATCGTAACATTATGAATAAAAGAACACTTGCATTGTTATTCTTTGCACTGTCGACAATTATGACTTATGGTCAGAGTGTTGCAGCTTCTCCTGAATATATTAAAGCACTTACTCCCGACTGGAAAGGCGAACGATTCGCCGATGGCCGGCCGAAAGCATCTGATGCAATGCTTGACAGACTAAAAAATATTTCCGTAGAAGAAGCCTGGGGATTCTTACGCAACCGTGGGTATCAAAATCAGTTTGAGAGCAATTGGTGTATTATTAATCCTGATGAACCTATGACAGGACGAGTTGTAACTGCACAATATATACCCATGAGACCCGACCTGGAGAAATATATAAGGGAGCTGGGTAAGGCAGAAGGAAGAACTCAGCAGGGAGGTACAAATTCCTGGCCTATCGATATACTTGTCGAAGGAGATGTATATGTTGCGGACAGCTATGGTAAAATTGTGGATGGAACTCTTATAGGTGATAATCTCGGAAACTCGATCTACTCAAAAACCAAAAGAGGGGTTATTTTCAACGGTTCGGTCAGAGATGCTGAAGGACTTAGTGAGATAAAAGGCTTTAACGGATGGGTTAAAGGACATGACCCGTCCTATATAACACAAATGAGCCTGCTTTCGATCAATAACCCTATAAGAATTGGTAATGCCGTTGTCTTCCCCGGAGATGTGGTCCTGGCTAAAAAATACGGAGTGGTCTTCATTCCTGCTCATCTCCTGGATGATCTGGTGATCAATTCAGAAGTGACAGCTCTGCGTGACGAGTTCGGACATCAGCGTCTGAAAGAAGGTCGTTACAAACCAGGGCAGATAGACAGCCGGTGGACAGAAGATATAAGAAATGATTTCATGAACTGGCTGAAAAACTATCCGGGAAAGCTTCCGATGACTAAGGCTGAACTGGATAATTATTTTAAGGACAGGAACTGGTAGTTGGCACAGGGCGAAGGGCGAAGAGCGAAGGGCGAAGAGCGAAGGGCACAGGGCGAAGGGTGGGGAGCGGAGAGCAGGGA
>CAYQZL010000008.1:0-47008 GCA_964421975.1 uncultured Rikenellaceae bacterium | reverse complement strand
GATAATGAGCGGTGACTGGAGTTCAGACGTGTGCTCTTCCGATCTAGCTGAAAGAATATATAGAGTTGGTCCTGAGCATCGAAGAGGTTGCATGTAAAGACTGGCTTACAAACAAAGTTGACAGGTCGGTAACGGGAAGGATAGCAAAACAGCAATGTGCCGGTCCTCTTCAGCTGCCATTGAATGACCTGGGGGCAATATCACTTGATTATTCCGGTAATCCGGGTATGGCAACTTCAATAGGACATGCACCTGCTGCCGGGCTCATTGATCCGGGAGCCGGGTCAGTTCTTTCTGTTGCCGAAGCTCTGACAAACATAATATGGGCTCCTCTTGCAGCTAAGCTGAAAGGTGTCTCTCTTTCGGCAAACTGGATGTGGCCCTGTAAAAACAAAGGGGAAGATACAAGACTTTATAAAGCTGTAAAAGCAGCAAGCGATTTTGCAATAGCTCTGGGAATAAATATCCCCACAGGTAAAGACAGTCTGTCGACGACACAGAAATACAAGGACCAGGTAGTTTATTCACCCGGAACAGTGATAATCTCAGCAACAGGTGAAGTAAAAAAACTGAGAAAGATAATTGAACCGGTTATTATAAACGATCCTTATACCAGTCTCCTATATATAGATATGAGCCGCGATTCATTCAAAACAGGAGGAAGCAGTTTTGCACAGGTAGTCAACAGGCTGGGTGATGAAGTACCGACAGTTAAGGATGCGGAGTATTTTGCTCAGGTTTTCGACACCATACAGGATATGATAATGAATGATATGATCATAGCGGGTCATGACATATCAGCAGGAGGAATGATCACAACACTACTTGAAATGTGCTTTGCTAATCCCGGCGGAGGACTTAGTGCAGATCTGACGGCAATTGGTGAACCTGATACTGTCAAATTACTTTTCAGCCAGAATCCGGGTATAATAATCCAGGTGAAGGATATAAATGAAGCTGCCGACATACTTCTGGAAAATGGCATATCATACTTTGCCATAGGACATCCGGTCAATGAAAGAAAAATGTCAGTCACAAACGGCACTTTCACGGAAGTCCTGGAGATAGATGAGCTTCGCGACAAATGGTTCGGAACGTCATATCTTCTCGACAGACGTCAGACTGATCCCGGTCTTGCAAAAGAGAGATTCATTAACTACAGGAATCATGACCTGAAATTCAATTTCAACGGATTCAAAGGAACTTTCAGGTCGCTGGGGATATCACCGATGCGAAGGAAAAAAAGTGGTATCAGGGCAGCAATAATAAGGGAGAAAGGTGTTAACGGTGACAGGGAAATGGCTTATGCATTATATCTTGCCGGATTTGATGTTAAGGATGTACACATGACAGATCTTATTTCAGGAAGGGAAACCCTGGAAGAATTAAACATGATAGTATTTGTAGGCGGGTTTTCCAACTCTGATGTTCTTGGATCTGCAAAAGGATGGGCAGGTGCTTTCAGGTACAATAAGGCTGCACGGGAGGCCCTTGAACATTTCTATAAAAGAAAAGAAACTTTGTCATTAGGAGTGTGTAACGGGTGCCAGTTAATGGCTGAATTGGGACTGATATATCCTGAACACAAGGAAAAGCCGAAGCTGCTTCATAATAAATCAGGGAAATTTGAATCTTCGTTCCTGGGAGTAAAAATCAGGGAAAACAATTCGGTTATGTTAGGTAATATGGCCGGGATGGAGCTTGGCATATGGGTGGCTCATGGAGAAGGACAGTTCAGTTTGCCGTATTCCGAAGAAAAATATATTATTCCGATGAAGTATTCTCACGATACTTATCCTGCCAATCCGAACGGATCTGATTATAATGCAGCTGCATTATGTTCATCTGACGGAAGGCACCTTGTGATGATGCCTCATCTTGAAAGATCATTTTTCCCATGGCAATGCGCTTATTATCCTCGCGACAGAAGAAATGATGATATAACTCCATGGATAAAGGCATTTGTAAATGCCCGGAAGTGGATAGAAAGTCATTCAGGTAATTAAAAAAAGGGCTGCCAAAAGCAGCCCTTCATCATAACAAATGCCTTTTATCTTTTGACAGGTGTCAATGAGACCGAGAGGAGTTTTGATAAATCCTCTCCGGAAACATCTCCATTTAAAACTTCCTTTGGCAGGATCTGTTCGCTTATCACCTGTATATGAAATTCTCCGGTATCTTTAATATACATTGAACCGATAAATGAATCGGCTCTGTAATAAGGATGTGCTACTTCGCCTGAATTCTTTACAATTCTGTCGCATTCCGGTACACCTTCGATCCGTGTATCCTGAACACTAACCAGAACTTTGTTTTTATAATTGAGATCATTTGTATCCCTGGTAGCACTGGAAAGCCATACATTATATCTTCCCGACTTTGAGACCACCACATTCCATTCGGCAGTGTTTTCAGCAGGATTTGTCATATCGCTGTAACAATCTGCTTTATCAAGATGTAATGAAATAGTTCCGTCAGGTTGCTGAACTATTCTTTTGGAGCTGACATCCCTGCCTGATCTTCCATTTTTATCTGAACTGTTGCAGGAAGTTACAACACTGAATACCAATACAATTGCTGCTATAAAATAGAATACTTTTTTCATTTTTATTGTTGTCGAAAATTTGATTACTGCATATTAAACGGTACAAAAATCATTCCATTGTGCAGTATTAAGATTTTTCAAGCTTCATTTTAAAGTTGCATAAATACAAATTTATTTCCCGGAAGATGAAGATAGGATGAATTCTTTCAATTAATGCTTGCATGTTCCCGGCGCCGGGTCGTTTTCCTTTCCACATGGCTTTCATCAGGTCGCTGTATTACAAGGGCTTCAGCCACCAGTTCGGCAATATCTGCAACTCTTGTATCGGTTGCTCCGGCAAAGGTTTTTTTACAAAGTGGGCATGCTGTTGCCAGAATATCGGGATGTTCCCTGGTCAGTTCTTTTGCAGCATCACATGCTATTTTATTCTTCTGTTCATAGCTGATTCTTGTATTTCCCAGACTGCCTCCGCAACAAAGTGAATTTTCATCATCAAATCCTGTCTTAAGCAGGCGGGCAACATGCATAATAACCCTTCTGGGATCATCATATATACCGGATCTTCGTCCCAGTTCGCAGGGAGTGTGATAAGTTACTGTTTTCCTGAGGAAATTCAGCCTGATTGATCCGTCAAGGATAAGTCGTCTTATGAACTGTGTATGGTGTAAAACTTCAACATTCAGATAATAGCTCTCATTAAATACTTTATAACATATCGGACATGATGTGACAAGAGTAGTTGCCCCGGATTTCCAGATTGCCTGTGAATTATAATTTATAAGCTCCCTTGCTTCCTTATCCTGACCGGCCAGCATCAGGGGCCTGCCACAGCATACTCCCCCATCCTTATCAATGAAATCATATTTAAGTCCTGATGCATCCAGTATCTTCACCATGGCATTCTTTATTGCAGGAGTAAGATGGGTCATACAACCGGCGAAATAAATGATATCTGTTTTTACAGTTTCAGGTTCAGGAAGCCAGTTGTATGAAGGAGCGTTATTTGTTTTTACCGGAATGACATTTTGGCGGTCAGGGAAATATTTCCGCAGGATCCCTTTCTGTTCGTTTTTAATGGTCTCTCCTGCCCTTCTTGCTATCATCCTTACCGGTGTAAGCTCAATGCCAACGGGGCATTTTACGTCGCATCGACCGCACATAAGACAATTAAATGCTATATCACCAACATCCTTGTCGTTTCTGAGTCCTTTCAGCAGATATGCCGACTGAATATTTGTTATACCTGCCGAGAAATTAAGCTGGCATGCATCGATACATATACCGCATGAAGAACATGAGTATATCTGCATTTCCATGAATGCACCGGGCTGGTCTCCGGTTCTGATACCTGAATTCCTTGCGAAGATCAGGAACAGTTCTGTAGGGATATGCATGTATCGGGTGACAGGCAGCAGGATAAAGAATGTTCCGAGAGAGAGTGAATAAAGCCACCAGAAAGGATAAGCCATTTCGATTGCAGGAAGAAATGAAGCAAGTGCAGAACCGATGGAACCAGTAAGGAAGCTTCCGGAACCGTATGCACCGCTTGTAAAGCTTTCTGCCAGAAGGCGGCTCGGGAAGATCATCCATAATGAAGCGAGAGCTATTTTATCGAGAGGTTTTAATTTTGTTGTTTTTTTCATTCCGACCACCCGGGAATAAAATCTTTTGAGAACAGCAATTAAGAGTCCGGAAAGAATAAAAGCAAGTATGAAATCCATCAGGAATGAGTATGCCGCTTCTATTCCGGCTCTTCCGTGTACCGGGTTAAAGAATTTAAAGAAAATGGCTTTATATGGTGGATTAAGGTGTGATTCGCCAAAGATATCAGCTTCGATAGTACCGAAAAGGATAAGGAGAAACCAGCCGAATGCAAGGCTCATATGCATATAGCCAAGCCTGAAGTTTGTTTTCAGGATTTTCCTGTGAATAAGACTTTCAAGGAATATCTCTTTAAGGCTTTGTCCGAATGCCCTGCCGAAAAAACCACGCTGAAGTCTGAGTTTGTCGGGGCGTGAAAGAGCCCTGAACCATATTATGCTTCTCACAACAGCATAGATCAGTATAAAATACAGACCTATATTGAACGGTATGATAAAAGGATCAAATTGCATTTTCCATTTTTTTTCTGAATGCTTCCCTGGCCAGCAGAATAACATTCCTTGTATTAACTCCCCTGGGGCATACGAGAATACATTTGCCGCACAGCATGCATTTATTTATCTGTTCTCTGACTGTTTCATTTTCTCCACGTTTCAGAAGTATATGGATTTCTCTGAGACTAAACCTGGTAAAATTGCTGGTGGTACAGGTAGCGGAACAACATCCGCATTCAATACAGGTCCTGAAGCTTGGTTCCCTTTCGGCAATATACTCAGCTATACTCCTGTCATTAGTATCATAATTGATATGTCTCTCCTTTAATATTGAAAATCCGAAATCTCCCATATCAGAATCAGACATTTATACTTCTGAAATAATCCATTACATCAGCTGCTGCTGCTCTTGCATGCGATATTGTTTCCGTGATATTCATCGGAGCCGTACATGCACCGGCATAGAATATTCCGTCAACATTGCTCTTATTACTTCCGAAATGATGATCGGCAGGTGCAAAAAAGCGGTTCTCTCCTGTTTTCAGGTTTGATGATTCTGCCAGTTTGATACCCGATTCCGACATTTCCATTCCCGCCATCAGCACCAGCATATCGAGTTCCATTCTCAGAGGTCTGCCGGCCAGAGTGTCTTCAACTTTTACAATCAAATGTGTATCAATGTTTTCCGAAACTTCCGACACTTTACCCCTGATATAATTAATATTGTATTTTTCCTGTGATTCCTTGTAAAGTTCCTCATAAAGGGCTCCTCCCATCCTCATATCCATGTAGTAGCAATAGACACGTGCATTTTCGATATGTTTTTTAACTTCCATTGCCTGCTTTACAGCCGTCACACAGCAGAGTTTGGAGCAATACAGGTTGTTAACCTTTGAATCGCGGGATCCGACACAATGTACAAATCCTATTCGTAAAGGAATTTCTCCGTTATGGCGTCTTATAGCCTTATTACGGAACATTGTTTCGAGTTCAGCCGATGTTATAACATTGTCATAAATCCCATATCCGTATTCCTCTTTCCTGCGGCTTTCAAAAAGATCGAATCCTGTTGCAATAATAACCGCATCTGATCTGATCTCATTTCCTGCAGTTGTTCTGACTGCAATTGATCTTCCGTTCTTTTGAAGGGAACTGACCTCGGTTCCGGTCAGGGTTGTGATATTTTTATGATTGACTTGTTTATCAAGATATTCAATAACTTCATTACTGTCTTTACGGTCCGGGAAAAGATGATACCATTTATGTACATGTCCCCCTGTACCTGTATCTTTTTCAAGAAGGGTAACCATGCAGCCAGCCCTTGCGAGTTGTCCGGCAGCCTCCATCCCGGCTGCTCCCCCGCCAATAACAACGACTTCCTTTTTACTGTCAGGCATTTATCAGATTTTGCGGGATCGGCATCTGTCTGCCATCTTTTGTTTTGTATTTATCGGCAGGATCATATTCAATTCCCATTTTTTTCAGTAAGGGTTCAGATTGCACCATATGCAACTGCAGTCCCAGGTCCCATGGATTATAGCCCATAACCAGTCCTGCAAGTTCTTCATAGGTAAGTACCGGTATTGATTCGCCATTATCGCCATAAACAGTACCTTCCATTTCCTTAATGGTATATTGCCATTTATCCATGAACATTGTACATCCCGGGCAATTGGTAAGTACCAGATCCGGTTTATAAGGTTTCATCGAACTGAATTTCTTTGCAGTATTTGAAAGGGAATATCCCCTGTTGGCCTGGACCAGGTATTGTCTGAAACCGAATCCGCAGCAATGTCTTCTTTCAGGATAATCAACAACTCTTCCGCCCCAGCTGTTGATCATACCGCCCAGGACATTCGGAAATTCAGCACCGCCCACACCATATTTCGGGAACATCTTTGAGTAATGACAGCCGATATGTTCAACCACATTAAGAGGTTCTCCCGTCTCTTTATTGATCAGGCTGTATTTTGCTTTTTCAGCTATTTCATTTCGGAACTTATAGACGATATCGCTTGTATGTGCCATGCTTTCAGGAATGTCAAATTCCCTTCCGGTGGCTTTGTAGAGATAGTCCCTGGTTTTTTCCAGCTCTTCCGGAAAATGTTTCCATGTCTCGATAATCTCCGTATAAATCCCGAATGATGTAACACATGAAATTACTATATTCTTGTAACCTGCTTCTTTCATAAGGGCAAAATGTCTGGCAACAACTGTCATTATGGTTGAAAGCGGAACCACATCTCCATGATAGCCGATACCCGTACAGGTTGTATGTGAAGGATTTTCATAAATATCCTTTTTCAGCACATCACCCAGAAGATGAAGAAAGAACTGCTCCGATCCCGGAAAAAAGCTTTGTCTGATACATGATCTGACATAGAAATAGTGATCATCTGCTATCTCTTTCTGGTAATCTGACCAGATCCTCTTTTTACCTTCGTGTTTCATTTTGCGGAATTTTCATGGTTAAGCATGATGATTTTTTTTGTTTGCAGTGAATACTTCTATAAAGTACTCATTATCTATACCTTCATTATCAAACTGAAGTCCCATTTCGGCAGCTTTTCTTTTTGAATGCTTTTCAATATCATTAAAGAGTTCTGTTCCACCTGAAACCTCAAAGATCTTTTTCAATTCTTCCTTAGCATCTTCGGGTATTTTCCTGAGCGGGCCTGCCCCCAGTTCATCTACATGACCTCCCATACGCTCATATATATCTTTTGTATTTTCAAGGATATATTTCCATATCGGACCCTGTTCCAGATGCATTTCAGGACTAACAGCATAGGCAGCAACACAGTAACCGTATTTGAAAATATTTTCACCAACAGTCCTTTTAATTGCAAACTGTTGTCTTCCTTTCTCAGATTCGGTAAAAAATCCCAGTTTAATTGAAAGTGTTCTCAGTGACATCACAACCAAAGCCGGGACATTTCCTCTTGGACACCGGGTCTTGCATGACATACATTCTCCGCAATACCATATTGTCTCGGATTTCAGGAGCTTTTCTATTTCTTCATTATTACCTGTCTGGACCAGGTTTACGATCTTACGCGGATCGTAATCATAGAATTCTGCGGCCGGACAAATAGCTGTACATACTCCACAATTGATACAGGCATTAAGTCCTTCTCTGAACCTCACATCCTGCAGGAGCATCTCATGGTAATTTTCCATTTACGCTGTTTTAACTTTCGAAATACCAGTAACAAAAGTATTATTATGCTGAGATGCAGATAAGACGATTAAAACCTATTTTGAATGGGGTATTTATACGTATTGGCGCAACGGCGCAACGGCGCAACGGTGCAACGGTGTAACAGTGCAACGGCGAAACGACGCAAGGGCGTAACGGTGCAACGGCGTAATGGCGCAAGGGCGCAACGGCGCAACGGCGTAGTGGCACAACTATAGTGGGGGACGCATTCCGGCAAGTCCCCCTTTGAAGGCATAACTTCTTTAGCTTTCCCCCTTTGAAGGGGGTTAGGGGGATGTATTTTAAATTCACACCCCCCTGCCCCCCTCAAGGGGGGAAACGTTAAGAGAATCTCCCTCAAGGGGGGAAACGTTAAGAGAATCTCCATCAAGGGGGGAAACGTTAAGAGAATCTCCATCAAGGGGGATACGTTAAGAGAATCTCCATCAAGGGGGGATTCTATTATGTTATATTCTATTCCAGAGATATAACATCATTTCTCCTTGTGATCTGGTTGATTTTTTTATCCGGATCAAGGACTATTCTCGCGGATCCCAGGCTGACATCCTCAGGTATTTTGATAATGACATCTGTATGGCGGGGAATAAGATCCGATGGTGCTTCGACAGGAGGTACAATCGCACTGCCAATTCTTTTTCCCTGCAGATCTTCCACAACAATTTCCGTTTCAGGAGAATTGACAGCCCCGAGATTATGTACCCGGACAGTGATCTCATTTTTTAAGACCTTTACATCATCTCTGCCGATACCGGGATCGGGAAGTTGCCAGTATCCTGCCTGTGAAGGCTCTTTCAGTTCAAGTGATATGATTGTGTATTGCCGGGGAGCAAGGGAGATCAGTGCTTTTTCACCTCTTTCCAGATAAAGGACAGATTCCTTAATATCTTTATCAGGTATCTGATCGTCATTGGAATCCACACCAAGCGTAACATTCCATTTACCCGGAAGAATATCCCACAAAGTCATCTCTGCATTCACACTTTTCTCTTCAAGATTGTAAGCAATTATTCTTAACTTCCGGGGATCAGCTTCCTGTACATAGACAGCCGCACTTCTCCATGATGCCGGGGCACTGAATTTCCAGCTGACATAATGAAGAGGATAGAGTATATTAGTCCTGGTCAGGGCTACCCCACCCAGCCTGTCTTCCTGTATCAGCGGATTGAAAGAAGAGATCCTGTCGATCCAGACACTTCCCTCGGTGTTAATATATTCGCGGATCCCGAGATTACTGATCTCATTTCGATATTTCCCGGCAATATTCTCTTCATTGAATTCCCGTTTATAGAACATATCCTGAGGCAGGGGTTTAAGGTATTTCTCATTACCGGTAAGCTTCCATGCAGCAAGAAAAAGAGACCATGGTTTACCTCTGTTGCCTGAATCATCACGCGACTGATCTGTTTCAAAATTTATTTCCGTTAACAGTTTATTATCACGTGCATGTTCAAGCAGGGCATCGGCCATATCTGTGATCATTTTAATGAGCTGCGGATTTCCGTTATATCGTGCAAGAAGGTAAGATGATTGCAGTACATGGTATGAATGGTTAACCGACCATTGCCATGGATCTTCAGTAGCGATCCTTGTCCCGCCATAGTATCTCGATCTGAAATGACGGTGGCCGGCAGCATTTATCGCGGTGACATCATTCAGCATTCTGGATGCTGTTTCCATTCCTCGTTCTATATGAAGAGGATTACCATAATCGAGAAGCATGCACTGGGCAACTACCTGAATTCCCTCTTCGAGTGAATGAAGCTCATCTGTGAATATCGTAGCAAGTCCGTTGGTAAAAAGCGGCAAACTCCTCTGCTTAAGTCCGGCATTGTACGGAGGACGGTCCTGATCATAATAGGCTGTCATATGCAACAGCAGCGATTTAAGTAATTTATCGGGATCAATGCCTAAAAAAGCCATACCTGGCCACATATTTGTAAGATCCCCGTCATCAGAAAGTCCCCCGCCGAATTCACCGTTGGCTATCTGTCTTTTATCAATATAATAAGATGCTATCTTTTCCAGCTTTTTCAGATATTCAATCTGCAGGAAAGCCCATTCCGGGATATCAGCAGGAGGTTCCGGGAGCTCATATTCAGGTCTTCCTGTACCTGTAAGAGCATATTTATAAGTTTGTGTCAGCCAATGACCGGGATCGACAGCCAGGAGATCGTTACAATCTGCAATAAACCTGTTATAAAGATTAAGTCTGGGTGTGACCGGTCTCTCCTCGACAATATGTGCATAGAGATCCCTGATCTGGGTGAATCGGTCCGTAACATGTTCATTACCTGTATCCTGAGCTGTTTTGAAGATCAGTTTAACAGTTGTTCCTTTCAGCATTTCCGGAGTAAGATCAGCTCCTGCTCCTGCGATAGTCAGATAAAGAGCCTTATTTGCCGGCAGTATCCTGTCGCGGGTATCTATAAACAGTGCCGGAGAATCACCCGGTCTGACGGAAAAGCTGAAATCAGCAAGATCGCGCATCTGCCAGAGGGGATCCTTCACTCTGATATTCACCGGAAATAATCCATTATGTGTAGGTTTTATATTCAGGGCAGGCAGTTTTATTTCTATACCGTCAAGACCTTCACCATGAGGATCGGAATAAGGGATAATGATATGTATGAAAGGAAGAAAAGAACCTGAGCGCAACGGTTTACCTGCAGTGATCCTGTTTACTGCGGGCATACCTGTCATCACAGATCTCTCATCCTGAGGGTATCTTCCGTTCACGAATGAGATAATCTCTTTCAGCTTATTACTTACAGGAACACCAGTAAACGGTTCAAGAATAAATGTTTCGCCGGAGCTTCCCTGAGGAGCTTTTCCTTCAGTAATATTGTAAACCTCAAAAGAACCTATAGGCTCCTCGATAAGCGCATTATCAAAACGGATCACACCGCCTTTCCGTGAAGCGGAAAGATGGTGAACGGATTTGACCTGTGTCCGGGTTCTTATTCCAAATGTATGATCAGGGTTCAGGTTATCACCGGATGTGAGCTGCCCCCAGGCCTTACCCCATATCTCTACATGATTCCATGGTTCTTCCGGAAGAGTAAAGCTCACCGTCTGTCCGGAACCGGAATAACAATCCCAGTCGGGAAGAACAAAATAATCATATCGTCCCGGTAATCTCGACATATTATAAACTCCCGGCCATGTTGTTTCTCTAATCCCGTCATTTGCTTTCCAGTACCATCTGTTGATATCCTTTGCTTCATGTATCTCAACCTTCCTGATCTTAGTCTCCCGGGATGGCAGCAAAGGAGGTGGTTCATTTGGCAGATTCCATCCGTTACGCAGCCACCATTCATTCCGCCATTTTTCCTCTGCCAGATCACGCCTGAAGGGGGACAGTTTTTTTATTTCTTTTCCGGATGCAAGGACAGGAATGCTTTCTTCCGGAAGCATCCGGTCATAGATCCGTATTTCATCAATATCTCCTCCCCTTGAGAAGGAGTATGCACTCTGAACCTGATACGGACTTATTATCCGTGAATGAGGGCCGAACTGATCCAAACCAGTATCGTATACCACTCCCATGGCACTCTGACTGGCTACCAGTTTACCGTCAACATAAAACTTAATACCTTCAGTTTCATCCCATGACAATGCCAGATGGATCCATTTATCCGCGGCGGGAAACTTGTCGGTATACCATGAAACACGTGTCCGGGAGAGTCCTATATCTGTCACGAAAGCATCAAATCCGGCGCCGTTATAGTCAATTCTGAGCCATACCATATCCCAGCTGGAATGATCGGCATATCCCACGCGGAATACAGGAAAGGGAGTTGGTCCTGCAGGATAACGCGACCTCCAGAAAAATGAAAGGGTCCCTCTCTGTGCAAAAATATTTCCGGGAGCCCAGTAAGCCATAAGCTGAGTATCTTCGGCCCTGAAACCTTTTCCAACGGCTCCGTCGGGGATTATTGTAACATCTCTGAGAAAATTGGGCTCCTGCTGGCCTCCTGCAGTAAATATTGGAGTGAATTCCTTATCACCCGGGAGGTAAAACAGTAAACCTTCCTCTGCTGCTCCTGCCGGTACTGAAGCCTGACCGGCCATGATACCCGGCCGGAGTTCAGAATCTTGCTGTGCAGTGAGGGTAGAGTAAGGAAATTCAACAAAGAAAAGAAAGAGCAATACAATACACCTTACCGGTGCTGAAAGATTTGATTTTTTCATTTATTATCAGATATTTTTCCTTTGTTGAGAATGATCTGTTTACCGGCATATTTATAAGCTCCGGGATTATGGGAGACAAGCAGAATTGTACCGCCGTTCTTATGAAAATCATCCATCAGCTGCATAAGAATTTCACTGTTTTCGGGATCAAGATTCCCTGTAGGTTCATCGGCAAGCAACAGATCAGGACTGGTTATAATTGCCCTGACGAAAGCGGTTCGTTGCTTCTCACCCACACTCAGTTCTGAAGGAAATTTGTCTTTTAAAGATGTTAATGAACACTTTTCCAGGTAACTATCGATCATATCCAGATGTGATCTGTCGTAGCATGCAAGTTTTATATTCTCCTTTACAGTAAGAAAGGGCATAAGATGAAATTGCTGAAAAACAAATCCTATATGTTCCTTACGATACTGATTCTTTTCCTTGTTATTCAGATTATATATGTTTTCGCCCTTAAATTTTACTTCACCTGAATCAGGATTTATCATACCTCCTGTTATATAAAGAAGTGTGGATTTACCTGCACCGCTCGGTCCGGTAATTACAATGTAATCCCCATTTTCCACTTTCAGGCTGATATTATCGAGAGCTGTAAATATCGCAGAACCTTTGTGGTAGTGTTTGGTTATGTTGTTTATTTCCAGCATCTGTTTCGGATTTTTCGTTTCTTGTTTCGCGTTCACTTCTTACTTCTTACTTCTTACTTCTTACTTCTTACTTCTTTTTTCTCATTTCTCATACCTCATTACTCTTTCCTCCTCATTCCTCATTCCTCATTCCTCACTCAATGTTCTTGCCGCATCAATCTGTGTAGCCCTCAATGCCGGAACCCAGCTTGCCAGTATCCAGAGGACAGGAAAAAGGATCAGTGTAACAAGGAAAAGACTCCACAGAGGTTTAATATCGTTAAAAGTAAAGCGGAATATCTCTTTTCCAAAGTATTCGGCTATCCATGTACCCAGGAAAAATCCGGCAATACCACCTGTCAGTCCAAGTATGAATGCTTTTGCAAGGAACATAAGCAATATTGTTCCATTGGCTTTACCCATTGCCTTAAATAATCCTATTTCGCGCTTCCTTGCTGTAACATTCTGATAGAAAAGAAGTCCGGTTATCAGGAGACATGTAAGGATAATGAAAGGAATTATAAATGCACCATATTTATTCATCATAAGACGCTGGTTTTCCCTGGCATCAGCGATACTGCTTATTTCAGTAACTTCAAGATCTGTAAATATTGCCTGTACCTGATTACGGGCATTTTTTATACGCCCGTCATGGCACACACAACCCAGGGCTTCTATCTTGTTGATCTTTCCTTCCATTCCCATTATGGTCTGAAGATCCTGAAGATTGAATGCCACACCCTGGTCAATCATACCCTTACCTTCATCAAGGCGTTTTGCAATTTCAAAGCGATACTCCTGACCATCTTTCCCGCTTATTACAAATGGAGCTCCTTCCGGGATATTTCGTGAAAGAAGTGCTCCGATATGAACAGTTCCTTTAAGCACATCTGTTCCCATTATCTCCTGTTTGGGAAGGAATCTCTGCATGGCCTCATCCTTATATCCGATGAGCAGTATCTGATGAGAGGAACCATTCGGATCTTTCCAGTCGTTATATTTAATCTGCAGGATCCCGGTCAGATGACGGACAGCATCAAAGGTTTTTGATTCTGCGAGCATATTCACATAATTTTCCGGAAAGACCGGTGTATCATTGGCAGAATAAAAATCTATCAGGTTGGTTCCCTTCGGAAAAATATAAAGGTTCAAACCCTGTTCGCGCATAATTTTGCGGGTCTCATTTTCACTTGCCTTGCTCAGGGTATAAATTGCCACAGAAACAGTACTTGCAATGATCACTGTCAGAAGGATCACCACTGAACTACCTTTCCGGTATAAAAGCTCTTTTATTATTAGCTTGAAGGGATTCATGATAAACCGTATTAAATTAAGTTTATTCTTTTCTCCACCTTTTTTTTACCTGGTGTTTCCTCAGTGCTCTTTGTGGTTAAACAAAAAGAATTTAACCACAAAGAGCACAAAGGTTTACACAAAGAGCACAAAGGGAAGAAGTGTAATTTATTACAAATTTCTTTTTTTCCGTAAAACCAATATTGTAAAGAAAGCTACTATCATCAGAATTACAACACCAGTTACAATAAAGGAAACCTCCAGTGACCTGTCATCTTTCATCTCAAGAATTTCCGGCTGATACTGGTTCAGGCCGTCTCTCTGATCGGTCAGCCATTTAGGCAATGGTCTGTCATCAGGTGATTTATATCTTGAAGTATCCTGGTCCATTAATGATGCTGTAAATCCGGATTTGCATCAAGTATCCTGTTAACCATTGCCGGCATGGGATTTTCCCAGTTATTAGTATACAGGATATCGGTTCCCGGCAGTTCATCCTTTATCAGACAGCTGCAGTCAGCAGTCAGGAAATCGATCATAAGATTAATATTTTCACTGGTGATACCTTTGGAAACAAGTGGTTCGAGAGCCTTAAACCTTGCAAATACTCCAAAAAGCATCGGTTCGTTTATATCCTTCAGATCACTTTCAACATTCAGAAGCATTGAAACCAGATGCTTCTCTTCAAGGCTGTTCCTTTCAAGTCCGATAACCGGAATTATTTCCCTGAACGGAGATACGGTAACAGTTCTGTTTATGAGCTGAAGTACAGGATCATCCTTCTGCGGGTCACCGGTTTTAAGATAAAGCATCACACACAGTTTTCCCGACATCAGTTCGGCTGCTATCTTATCCCTCAGGGGTGAAACGGAAAGATGCTGAAGTTCAGAGGAATTATAATATTTTGAAAAGATCCTGTTCCTGTAAATAAGCGCATAATATGGTTTGTCGATATCATTTTTCAGGACTGTCCTGAAATGAATATTTGCAGAGCTGATTTCACTGCCAATCTTTGTATTTTGCTTCTTAATCACCTCTGACACAGGATCTTTATGGTAATATGCAAGAATATATTCATTTGGCAGGGAATTAAGAAGAACCCATTCGGATACTTTTGTTGTACAAGCCAGGCTGAGCAGTCCGGTGATAATTATCAGTTTAAGGTAAGCAGGTTTCATGACGCAATTTACTTAAGAGCGGTTTTTTCTTCAATCAGTTCTATTCCTGAAATTATTGTATTTCCGGTAAGCGGAACAAGATCGAGCCGCAGTGTTTTACCGGCTCTGATACCCGGGAATGATTTTATGATCTCTTTATCGGTTCTGCCTGTTTCTCTGACAATATCAAAGTTACTAAGCACCTCTTCACCCTGTATACTGATATTCAGTATCCTTTCACCCGGTTTTTTATCTTCAAGTTCAGAAAAATAAAGTTTAATTGTATAATCTGTTTCACGAGCTTCGCTGTCATTTGCAAGTGTAAGCTCCAGTGATCTTACTCCGCATAAAGCACTCGCACTAATCCATGGAGTATCTTCCGATACAACGGATATGGGCTCTTTGCGTATCCTGTAAAAATCTGAGGTATCCATTCTGACAGGTATACCCGGGTCATAACCGGGGAGGAAAGGATATTCCACCCACAATGTATTATTATCTGAAGTTCTGTCGCCGGGAGCATTCAGGTTCAGTCCAAACTGTCTTATTTTTTTGCCGCTCCACTTATAATTGCTGTTTGTCCAGTATGTCATCCAGGGCATATAAACAAGAGCAAGGGATGTCTGGTTCTGGTAAGGACACTGGCACGTACGTGTATAATCGGGTGAATTCAGGACACCGTCAGCAGCGATAAGGTTTGTAGAACAACCTGCTTTCCATCCGCCGAGACTTCCGGTTCCTTCGAAAACATCGAGATTCACAAAACCGGAAGATGCAGAGCGGAAGGTCAGAAGATGTTCACTTGCAGCAACAATACCGCATCCATATTCACGTTTGAAGTTCCATTTAAGATCTTCTCCCGTTATCGGATCTCTTTCAATGAGCGGATCACCTGTCAGAAGAAAAAAACCTTCTCCGTTTGTATAGATCTTATCATTATGAATGATCGGCGGATTTGAATATCTTATCGCTTTATCCCATATCTTTTCCCCTGTAACGACATTATATGTTATCATTCTGCTTCCATCTTCGCCATTAAGCATATCACGTGAAGGGCGTGTTGCCTGTAGTAAAAGCTTATGATCAGATGAATATCCGAGCCATGTACCGAAAACATCTTTCGTTACTTCATTAATTATCCTGCCGCTCGTTATATCGATATAAAGAAGCCTTGATCCCTGAGGAGGAGCTTCTCCCCTCCTTCTGAGCTTTGTTTCAAGATATTGCGGAAGCTTGTCCAGGCAAAATAGAATATTGTCTCCGGCTATAACCGAATTATGAATAAAACCATGATTACTGTCAAGGCTCCATAGTTTTTCCCCGGTAAAACGGTTAAAAACCATCAGTTCACGGCTTGCTGTAAGATTATAATCGGTGAATTTCGGATTTTTGATCCTGATTGAATCATCTTCAAGGCCTGTGAACTCCGAGAAATTTTTACCAAGTATCAACAGATCCTCATAAACTCCGATATATCCTAGTTCATTGGTATCCTCATCACCGGTAGTGAACGATTTTACAAGATCACCTGTTTTAATATCCACAAAATGGCATTTATCCCCTTCAATAATATAAACATATTCCTTTGTGGCAATAAAATTTGTTCCCCTCGCATTTGCACCGGGAAGGTGCACCTGGTTGTATTTTGGATCAAGCGGATTTTCCTCATCATAAGTCTCATCATAAAAAACCAGCCATGAATCATCCATCAGCTTTTCAAATTCCCTTTTCCACATAACTCTTCCGGTATATACGTCACGCGCGCTTATACCATTGATACTTTGTATTATAAGACGTCCGTCGACAACCTGCTCGCCCGGCCCGTGACCATGTCTTGGAAGTACGTCCATGTTGGAATTGCCTCCAAACCATAATATTCCAAGCGGAGCTTTGACCCTTTTATCATCCGATTTGACTGTATTGGCAATATCACCATAATTGTGTGTCCAGGCTGCTGTTCCTTCAAGTGCACCTTTTCTGGTGATCACCGAATAGAGCTTGCCGGATTCAAATGCCGCACCGTAAAGATCAAGGTTCCTGAAAGATCTTTCCATTGCTGCTCTTTCTGACCTTCCTGTATTGATAATTATCTTACCGTCATAAGGCCGGGTTGATTCATATATCATTTCAATGAATTCCTCATCAAAGCCAAAATCCTCATTTATTATCGTAAGAGATGAGAAATATTTCGGAAGGACAGGATTGGGTCTTTCATATTCCAGGAACATCAGCCTGTTTGCATTGATCCCAAGATCATTGAAGTATTTTCTCAGCTCCCTGACTTTCATTTCATCTTTTTCATATACCACTGCTGAAAGAGATGTTTCTGCCAGTATAGCCTTTAACAGATCAATATCAGGTCCGAAAACCAGGGCATATCCTTCATTTATTCCGGCAGTGCTGATTATTTTCGCAGTCTTTGGCGATCCTGTTTTGAGGTTTGGCACAGGGCTGTGGTATTCCGCGACCTTCTCAACCGGTTTATCTCCGAACACCATTATTGTTCCGTCATTTGTTACTGCGATCAGCTTTCCGTTTGAAGCCACGAGACGGTCGATGGTTCTTTCGGATTGAAATTTCCATATCAGAGCGGGACTGGCATTTCCGTTTAATCTTACCGCATATATTCCTGTGCTGTCGGCTGCATACAGACAATTGCCTGCTTTAATCAGGTCGGTCCTTGCAGGAACCTCAATTTTCCACAGGGTATCAAGTTTTTTTGACTCATTAAGGATGACAGATGTGATATTCTTACCCGAGAAGTAAATGTTATCATCCTCAATAACCGGATATTCTCCTGTAATTGAAATCAGCTTATCGCCATTCCCTGAATCATACATGGTTGTAAGTCTTTCGCGGTGATGGTTAAAGAATACCCTGTCGTTTGCACATGTAAATGCTCCGCCTGTTTTTCCGCTTGCAGCCAGCTGATAAAACAGTTCTTCACCAGTAAGGGAATTGAAACCTGCGGGCACAGATCTTCCACCTGCCACGAGTAGTCTGTCTCCGCTTATTGTGAAACATCCCTGAGGGGCCACATCGGCAAATGCCGGAGATCTGTGCGGCTGAAGGATATAATTGCTTCCGGTACCTTCATTTTTCCAGATTATTGAACCATCATCAGCATTAATGGCATAAATGAATGTTCCCATCATGGGAAAAATACTGGCAGCTGTATATATAACATTATCTTTTATAACTATACCGCCCCGGGCGGGCCACATCGATATAAACCTTTTATTGCCCAGAAGCTTGTTTGTTGCCGGTGCAAGCAATTTTTTCCATGCAAGCATTCCCGTGCCGGCATCAATACAGTACAAATAACCATCGTCTGATGTAAAGAAGACCTTTCCTCCACGGTAAGCCAGAGGTAATCTTACAGGTCCGTCGGTAAAAAACTGCCAGAGTTCTTTCCCGGAATTGATATCCAGAGCCAATACCTTATCCTGGTCATTGAAGCCGATGAATAATTTATTTTCTGCCACTATCGGTTCGAAGATCCTGTCGAACTGCATAAGATTCTGGTTAAGCGGATCATCCCATACAGGTTCCCTGGCAGAATAGCTAAGCTGCCACTGAAGGTATAGTTTATCTGCCAGCTGTTCCGGAGTGGAAGCTGAGCGATTGTGATCATACCTCCACATGGGCCAGTCATAGTACTGTGCCTGTAAAGATGATGTAATGAGGATTGTTGCAATGATTATCGCTTTTCTCATAGATTTACCTGATATTAAAAGTCCACCACAGGGCCGAATCATACACTGAATCTGCCTTATGCAAAATTAGTTAACTATTGATCTGAAAATATTAATATATGTTAAATATGACCGAAATATCTTCCGGCATTTTCATAATAAATCTTGTCTATTATCTTTTTTGTTAAATGTAATCCTTTTACATCGCCTTCAATATTACGTATTTTCTGTACAGAATCGGTAGCAAGGTAAATCCAGTTTGATTCCCACCTGTCAGAAAGAGCTTTCATCCTTGCTTCCGGATTCTGTTCATCTTTGCTTATGGTTATATCTGTTCCATAGATTATCCTGTCCTGATATTTTATCATGAAATCACGGACTTTTTCAAAGTCCCGTATTGACTGGTACTGGAGATGTGCCATCCGGGCAGACATATCGATTTTCATATCCGGGAACATATCCAGACGTTTTGCTATCTCATCCACGCTCCATTCCAGGCTTGCCAGGTGAGCAGCAATAAAGTCAAGCCCCGGGTGATTCCTCAGCAGCATATCCCTGGCATTGATCTGATCGTCATAGGATGGTGCTTCCGGGTGGAGGTACATATGATACTGCGGATTAGCCTTATAATATCTGTAGTTACCTGTATCAGTCATCTGCTCAAGGGGAAGCCAGCAGTTTTTTGGTTCGCCAAGATGACCCATTACAGGTATCTTTTTTTCTTCGAGATAGCTGAATACCGGTTTTAAGGCAGGATCGTCAACCATTATATATCTGCCGGAAGAATCCCTGAGTACCATTCCAATATTTTTCCATATTTTAATTCCTGTTGCGCCCTGTTCAATACATTTATCAATTGTGACTATTGTCTTTTCCACAAAATCATCTTTCCCGAAATCATCAAATGAGAATGTTCCGAAAAATGCATACTGTCCGGGCCATGATTTTTTTATAAGTGTTGATGTTTCCAGTTGTTCTTCGACCGGAATACGTGAATCGACATTTGGGGACATCACCCTGAAGTTATACTCTTCGGCCAGTTCCATATACCTCGCATCCAATGAATTGACATGAAGGTGAATATCGGTTTTTCTGACATTTTTAAGATCGCCGTATGAATAGTATGTATTACCGGATTTACAGGAAAATAAAAGAAACAAAAGTATCAGTCCTGAAAAAAGGATCCCCGGGCGGAGGATGTTCCGGACGAGTTGGCATAGTGTTGTAAATTTCAAAGATTTATTCATAATTATTTTATTACAAACGGACTACCTTTTAATAACAGACAAAGATCGGTTAAGTATTGAATATTAGATAAGATCAATCCTTTAAAAAACACTCCCGTCCGTCAAACGGGAGTGTTCAAATATAATCAATAATAAAATGATCAGAATCCCGGATTCTGAGGCATATCACCGGTCAGATTGGCATCAATGACTTCCTGGGGAATGGGATAAAGCTGATCTCTTTCTGTAATGAATTGGCCCCCGTTGAAATTATAAAGTTTTGCTCTTTCAATCAGTTTTCCAGTTCTTATTAAAGTATACCTACGATGTTCTTCAGCGACCAGTTCTCTTGACCTTTCATCAAGAATAAAATCGATATCTACATCAGCAGCAGTTATTTCGCTTGCATTTGATCTTCGTCTTATAACATTCAGGGTTTCTGCCGCATTGTCATTACGACCCAACAGGTGTTCTGCTTCAGCTTTAAGCAGATATGTTTCTGCAAGCCTGAGATATGGTTGATCATTATATTGGCGGCCGTCTGAATCCGGATTGTCAGGATCACATCCTTCAGCTTTTCTCATGTATGGTCTTCGCACATTAATCCTGTTAGTCGAGGATATTTCATTTACTCCAACAGTACCAAAGTCGCACCAAATAGTATCGCCATATGCATATCCCGGAGGCAAACGATCTGCCTGATATGGTGCATTGGCTGCAGCATCATTAAGGATAAAGAATTTTCTCATGGCATATTCAGATGCTCTGTCATCCTGAGGCTCATATATATGTATTGCCCAATTAGTTAACGACATTCGTGTTCCTCCCCTGCCTCCTCTTTCATACGTATTGCGTAAAGGTCTGACTCCGTTAACAACGATATCGGCATATCTGCTTAAATGAATTCGTCTCCAGCCTCCGCTGCTGCTACCGCCTCCGAGAGCATCTTTCTGAAACTGAAATACCCACAAAGCCTCTGTGTTTCCCTGGTCCCTGTTTTCATTACCCTCGTACCACATATCCTGAACAGCAACTCCGGGTCTACTTTTCCTCACACCATATCTTTCAGTAATTAGTTTATATGCAGAATTATTGATCACCTGGTCAGCCCAGTATAATGTACTGTCGGGTTTATCAAAATACAAATACATTTCTGCAATATAGTGCTGAACAGCACCTTTGGTTAACCTTCCTCTCCATGTACGTTCAACCGGTATATGTTTTTCGGCAAACAGCAGATCGCGAAGAATTTGTCTGCGGACTTCCATAACAGGTGTTCTGACCCAGTCGGTTTTAATTGTTGATCCTTTTGATTCTTCGAGGTTCAGGGGCACATCACCCCAACTTCCGGATAAATGTCTGTATGCCCATGCTCTTATAGCTCTTGCTTCAGCAATAACCCTGTTTTTGTTTTCTTCAGGTGTTGAACTGTCTCCCACCCAATTTACTTCCTCATTGGACACTGCCTGATTAATGATGGTATTTGCAGCATTTACAACAGAATAGAGCCAGCGAAAATGATTTCTGACAGCCACATCCTGAGCATTCAGCCTGGCGCCCCAGAACCTGGGAATCTCACCCCAGTTTCCTATATCCTTGGAATCAGAATTTGGTGTCAGATTATCAGTTCCATTCATAAATATTTCCATACGGCAACCATTTCCTCCTTCCCGCTCCAGTCTTACCAGAGAGTATAATCCATTCAATCCCGCGTCAAAACCGGCAAGGCTTGTATAGAGGGTTTCAGTGGTAATAAGATGTGGCGGATCCTCATCCAGGATATCTTTTGAGCAACTGATAAAAATTAATGTCAGTATAAGAATCAGCGGGAGAACTGTTTTGTATAATGGTAGTATCTTCATTGTATTTATTTTTATTAATGTCATAAGAGCAAGTATTAAAATCCAAGACTTAAACCGAAAACAAATTCCTTTTGTAAAGGGATCGCTTCCTGGTTGCTCAACTCGGGGTCAAGCCCCCTCCATTTTGTAAATGTCATAAGGTTGCGACCGGTAATGTAAAGTCTCAGGTTTGACAAGCCTGTTCTCTCTATCAGCGAACTTGCGAAGTCATAGGATAACGAAACATCCTTGATACGAATAAAACTTGCCGGGTCATAAACATATCCTCTTATTCCGGACATATATTCTGCCTGCAGATGGTTCATAACAAACTCATTAGTAGGATTGTCCGGCGTCCACCAGTTTTTACGGGTTGTATTTCTCCTTATTACCGAAAAAGTTTCGAGGTCTGTCATTAAAGGAAAGATATTTTTTGTAACGCCATGAACTCCATGTACAAATACATCCAGTTTGAATTTCCTGTAAGAGAAAGAATTCGTTAAACCCCATAACAGATTTGGATCCTGGTTACCAATGATCTGTTTATCCTCTGCTGTAAGTTTGCCATCTTTATTTACATCTTTAAGTTTAAGGAAACCCGGTTGTGTCCCCCATTCAGCAGCTTCTGCAGCCTCATCAAGCTGCCAGGTACCTTCCCAGACAAAATCATAAACCACTCTGATTGGTTTTCCGATAAACCAGCTGTTAACCACATCATCAACTTCCTTTCCGGTTTCATCCACTATTCCATACAAGGATAAGATCTTGTTTTTCTCGTAAGCAAAATTCGCTGATGTTGTCCACTGGAATCCTCCAATATCAAAATTTCGTGAATTGAAAGAGAATTCAAGTCCTGTATTCTGAGTTTCACCTATATTCTGAGTAATAGAGTTTATACCATGGATCGGTGAAATAGTCCTGTTAAGCAGAAGATCCGTTGTATTTGTTTTATACAGGTTAAATTCACCGGAGATCTTGTCATTAAGTATCCCAAAATCAATACCTGCATTTATAGTGCTGGAAGTCTCCCATCCAAGTTTATCCTGTCCAAGCACACTTGGAGTATACCCTGCCACCGTGACATCTCCGTCCACCATATCGGTTGAACCAAGTCGGGAAATAGATTCATAAGCACCAACAGCCTGATTACCATTCAATCCCCATGAAGCACGTAGTTTGAAATTACTGAATAAATCTTTAAACGGGAAAAAATCCTCGTCATTAAGATTCCAGCCCAGTGCCAGAGACGGAAAGAATCCCCATTTTTTCTGTGAACCAAATCCGGAATACCCGTCTCTCCTTCCAGTGATTGTAAGAAGATATTTGCTGTTATAGGAATAATTCAAACGAAGCATTTGTGAAACAAGCTTTGTATCATTGTATGTATATCCCGGCTGAATTGATCCTGCCTGGGCTGTCGAATATATTGTAAGAAAATCGTGAGGAAAGTTGGATGCGCTTACATTGTTGGAACCGCTTAAGTTCCTTTCGTAACTATACAATGCTGTCGCAAAAATGCTATGTTTACCGAATCCCCTTGTAAAGGTCAGAATATTTTCAATTACCGTATTATCGTATTCACCACGGGCTGTATTGGCACTGCCAAGTGAACCAAGACCCGATGCCGTATTTCTTCCCCTGTATGTACTGGTATTCGTATATCTCATTCTGATACCGGTATTAATCCGGTAACTTAATCCTTTAACAAAAGGGAAATCAATTTGAGCAAAATTGTTAGTAACAATCTGTTGTGATTTATCGGTATTGTCATATAGTATTGGGGAAAGTGGATTGCTTACTGTAAGATCTTCAGGCCATGGATATATTGTAAGGGCACCGTTTTCATCATACGCTGTTGCTAAGGGATTAGTCCACAGAAGGCCTGACATGCTCGGACCCTCTCCGCTTCTATCATCCATTGAAAACTGGGTTCTGGTTCCAAGCGTAAGCCATTCAGCCACTTTGGTATCCACGTTTATTCTTGTAGTGATACGTTGATAATCATCATTTAATGCAATTCCAGTCACATCGAGCAGGCTTCCGGCTATATAAAATTTCGTATTTCTGAATCCACCGGAGGCAGACAGATTATGCTGATGGCTTGAACCTTTTCGCAAGCCCAGATCAAGCCAGTTAACCCATTCGCCGGCATCATAAACGGCTTGTTCAGAAAGAGTAATCTGGTTAGCAAACCTCTCCTGTTTAAATTTATAAAATTCGTCACCTGTCATAATATCAGGCAATTCAGCATATCTTTGTATTGAATAGTAGGCATCATATGCAATAACCGTCTCACCTGCTGATCCGCTTTTTGTAGTAATAAGAATAACTCCGTTTGATCCTCTTGAACCATATATAGCAGCGGCTGATGCATCCTTCAAAATTTCAATGGATTGCACATCATTCGGACTTATATCCCTGATCTGCCCTCCATAAGGTATACCGTCCACGACAATAAGAGGACTGTTATCTGCAAGTATTGAATTACGGCCTCTGATCATTATTACTTCACTGGGAGCAGCGCCGGCTGAAGATTGCTGGATCATTATTCCCGGTACTGATCCCTGAATAGCCTGAGCAACATTGATATTTGGAACATTTTCCAGGCGTCCTTTAGGAAGTGATGTGACTGTCCCTGTTATATCACTCTTTTTTTGGGTTCCGTAACCAACAACGATTACTTCCTCAAGTCCGGTAACCTCCACTTCAAGATTTACATCCAGCCTGGTCCGACCGCTAATCACTATCTCCTGTGTCTTATATCCGATAAAAGAGAACACAAGAATGCTACGGGGATCCGGGATACTGATCGAATACTTCCCACCTGCATCCGAAACCGTCCCTGTGGTCGTACCTTTTACCACAATACTAACCCCGGCCAGGAAATCACCAGTCGAAGCATCAGTTATTGTCCCTGTTATATTTTGCTGAAAGTAATCATCTCCCCTACCGGGCATTTCACTTCCGACAACCGGCGTATATCCGTAGTTTGCCTGATTTAGTAATAAAGAAAGCACCAGAAAAAATCCGGTCTTTAATAATAAAATATTTTTTGATCTCCTTGGAAAACGAAGACTAATAAGTTGTTTTTTAATCATGGTTATTTATTCTGTTAGGTTGATTAATACTACTGTCACTTGTTACAATTAATTACATTAATTTGGTTTTTGAGTAGCGTTTCATGGATTCCAGAGAAAAACAAATCTCTGTAAAGATAATGTGGGTTTTTTCATAGGCGCTGGATTAGATTTGTATTGTAAGATAAAGGTATAAATTCACATCATACACAATATTGAAAAAGAAATCGCAATAATCACAATTAACTTTTTTTAACCAATCTTTTTCACAAGACTGATTAATTTTCCTGCCTTTTATTATAATGTATTACACTGATTATATTTATCTGAAAATAAATAATATGAAGAGATCATTAATCACTGGAATTTTTTACCGCGTATTTTTAGTTTCGTTTATTTTTTCCGGGTTTGGTACCCTAAATGCCCAGAAACAGGATAGTTCAATCCTGCTGCCACATACTTTTGAGATCGATTCAATAACAATCAGAGCGAAAATACGGCTTGTGGATCCCGTTGCACAACCTTATACGGAACCGATTGCCCTTTTCCCGACAATCAGCCGTATAAGCTACAGGGATATCCGCAGTCAGGGTGCTGTCACACTTATTGAAGCTGTTAATTATATTCCCGGAGGATTCACGGAAACAAGGGGAAGACAGGTTAAACAGTTTTTCTCAGTAAGGGGTCAGAAATATCCATACCCCGATTATGCAATTAATGGTGTCTGGCAGAAGGAATTTGAAGAACTGCCATATTTCTTTTCGGCTTCCGATATTCAGGAAATTGAAGTAGTCAGATCAAGTGCCGCCCTTCTGACAGGACTGTCAGGACTGGCAGGACTGATTAATATTAAGACCCGTGAATATGAAAGGTTTGAAACTACAGTAGACCTTGAATACGGGACTTTCAATACCCTCCACTCCCATATTTCTACCGGTAACAGGATAGGAAATTTCAGTTATGCAGCCGGTCTGGGTCTGGACAGAACAAGCGGACCGGAGGGAAGACATGCAAAGGAATCAATGTCAGATCTTTATACAAGAATGAACTGGAAAATAACAGATAAGCTCGGATTGAATGCAAGCCTGTTTTATCTGAATGGTGAAAGACAGATGGCATTAGCTCTTCCTCCGGCAGAAAAAAGATACCAGGATATGGTCCAGGGCTTTGATCCCTATAATGCATTACTTTCAAATGTAAAACTCACATACAAACCGGCCACAAAATTATCTTCTGAACTTCAGTTGTTCTATTCGATGCGCAATCCGACATTTTATGATGATGTCGCAGGAACCACATCAAGCGAAAAGGATTATGAGTACGGACTGAATTTTATCCAGTCCCTGAGAATATTACCAGGTAATGTATTACGCTTCGGAGGCTTATATAATCACTGGATTGCTCCGAACGGAAAAAGGTTTTATACCGGCAAAAGATGTGATACTGAAACCATATCCGGTGTAATTACCGATGAACAGCGACTTGGCCCGGTAACCATTGATGCCGGATTAAGGGTGACCGGCACATATCTTAATGAATATGCAGCTTTTAATATAGAAGGTGAAGGAGGGAAGTTCAGGACAGTAACTCCTGTGACCGATGAATGGGAACCTGCGTTAGTTCAGGGAAGTTTTGGGATTACCTACAATGCTGCTGAAAAGTTATCGGCCTTTATCAATACAGCAGCAGGGAATATTAAACCAAGGGCAGGAACTCTTCTTGATAATAATGGAGCAGAACCTGTCGATGAACCATTGAATGAAACCCGCTATAAACTGGACATAGGGCTCTTACACAATATCGGGGATAACGGCAAAATGACCCTTACCGCATTTGGAGTATTCCAGAGGAATGCAATTGCCCTGAGCGGAACGACCTACCTTGATACTGAAACCAGTATCCGGAGGGAACTTTATCTTAACCGTAACCAGAACCAGAAAGGAATTGAATTTGATATAACTTCCCCTGTACTGTTTGAGACTATAAGGCCTTTTTTCAATTTCACTGTTATGAAATCCATGATGGAAGATGATGGTGAAATGGTAACAAATAAAGAGAATCCTGTCTGGATATCAAATGCAGGTATTTATTCTGTCTGGAAGAATTATGATCTGAATATCCTTGGGAAATATGTTTCTCCGTTTGAGAATGACCGTTTTGTAAGTGCTGCCGACGGTCCCCAGCCTTTAGGAGATTTCCTTGTTCTTGATTGTAACGCAGGCTACACTACAAAATGGAATGTACCGGTCAGATTTTACGTTAAAGTAAAGAATCTCACCGGAAAGATCTATTCAACCGTCAATGGTTATCCCGATTTCGGAAGAATGGTGTTCGGGGGTATTCAGATCATGTTCAGTGGTCGGGAAGATTAGACGGAGTGACGGCTACGGGACGAAGGGAAAGGATGATGAGGAGTTGAGGAGATGAGGGGAGGGGGAGATGGGCATACCTATCACTTCAATCTGGACGGAACCTTGAACTTGGGACCTTGAACCTGGAACTACAAATGTTGAGTACAGTACAATGGATCAAAATGACAGAAGCAAACCTATCGCCCCGTAATGGAACAATGAGAATGTATAAACCTCGTCATTGTCGGCACCACCTTCGAGTAACCTGTAACCGGCCTTTAACCTGAAATTATCAGAGATCTTATATGTCAGGGCAGCCAGTACATCTTCTGCCCTGCCCTGAGGTGCTGCAAGCGCATCACCTTCAAAAAGAAGTCCGAGCTTCTCATATGGCTCCCAGTAAAGACTGAAATTGATGATCGGAACAAATCCGACATTTATCTTTTCACTGTAAAGTTCACCAGATGTAAGATCTATTTTTGCATCCCGGATCTTTGCTGTAAAACCCAGACCAAAAATAAACTCAGGCTTCCGGACTATATCATACCTGTAGGTAAGTCTGTAGGAGTTGAACTTATATGAAGCATCTATATTGCTGCCTGCAGGGAAAGTGACTCCCTCATAAAAAATATCCTTTCCGAGACTACCATCTGACATTACAGTAAGAGGAGCATAAAGAAGAGAAAGCGTATGACGTTCCCCGGGTTTATAACTGAACCTTAAGCGATAATAGATTTTTGAATGTGCTTTTAGCTCTTCGCTGAGAGAAAAAAAAGTTCCGCCATCACCCGGAATACGGATATCGTTATAACCTGTTGAAACCAGTCCGGTTTCCACATCAAATCCAAACTGGGCTTTTGCCGGTTGTAAAGGTAAAAGAAGCATAAAAACGGCAAGAACTGTTATTATTGTAAAAGACTTTTTCATGTTTTAATAAAGAGTTTTATTGTTATTGTCAATGACCAACAAACAAAAAATAATATAAAAGGTTCGCTACTTTATTTTGTGCTTAATTGAAATAAGCTCTTTAACAGTCTCAATATCGCTTTCACCTCTTATCCTTAATGAAATTGCCTTTATCAGACCATATTGTTTTGATGTTTTAAATTCATCCTTAATATTCTGTGGCAGATTGGCTGAATCAATGACAGGTTCAGCTTTCTTCCCGAAATAGAATGTGATACGGAAAGTTCCTTCAAGAAGAGCAACCCAGAAAAGTGTTTTCTTTTTATGCTGCATCCTGAACAACCACTGCTTACCGTCATTATAATACCTCCATTCACCATTGGTATCTTTATAATTGTCACGGATATGATCAAGAATGACTACCCATATCTTTTTCATTTCTCCAAGATGTGAAAAAATGAGTATGTCATCAGGAATTATGTCCTTATCTGACAGTACAAATATTTCTTTTTCAGGCATTTGATTTAATTCTTAAAATTTCTGTTAAAAAAAAATTAATATAAGTTTTTCAGAAGGCGTGAAATTCAATTAATTCAGTCCGGCCATCGAAGAATTAAATGTTCAAAATTAATCATTCCCTGACCTGCCTGCCGCGAATTTAAATAAAGATTAACTATTTTTATGACTGATTAATGATGATTTAATGAAGAAAAAAGTGTTACTGGACCAACTGATCACGAAACATCCCGAATTATCAGGGCTAAGAGATACAATAAACGAAGCATCAGGTAGTATAATAAGGTGTTATACGGCTGGCGGGAAGTTACTTATTTGCGGAAACGGAGGAAGCAGTTCCGATTCTGATCATATAGCTGGTGAGCTTATGAAAAGTTTTGAAAAAAAACGTCCGCTTGAAATCAGTTTTAAGAAAAGATTATCGGATATTTCGCTTTCACGCGGACTGTTTCTTGCGGAGAAACTTGAACATGGTCTGCCTGCAATATCCCTTTCTGCTCACACATCTCTTACCACGGCAATCTCAAATGATATAAGTTCCGATCTTGTTTTTGCCCAGCAGATTATCGGATACGGGATGGAAAATGATGTATTGCTGGCGATCAGTACTTCGGGAAACTCTGTAAATGTGGTTGATGCCTGTATAACTGCCAAAGCCATGAATATTACGGTAATCGGGATCAGCGGAAAAACAGGCGGGGCAATGAAAGAGTTCTGTGATATCCTGATCAATGTGCCGGAGGAGATGACTGCTGCAGTTCAGGAACTTCAGCTGCCTGTCTATCATACGATATGCAGGATTGTTGAAGACCATTTTTACGAGACAGAGTGATGAGCGGCTCAGGGCGCAGGGCTCAGGGCTGAGAGGGGTGAAAGAGAGTACAGATTAGATTAAATATCAGATATATATTAATACCATGGATAAAGAAAAGTTACAGGAACTGATAAGTAAGGTAAAAGATGTAAGTATCGCGATAGTGGGTGATTTTTGCCTTGACGCGTACTGGTTCATTGATGAATCGAAAAGTGAGATCTCGATTGAGACCGGCGAACCTACCATGCCGGTCAAGCAGCAGAAATACTCACTCGGAGGTGCTGGCAATGTAGCAAATAATCTGGCTGCAATGAAAGTGAAAGACATAAAGGCATTCGGGGTTGTGGGCGATGATCCCTTTGGTGTAGAAATGATAAAGATCATGAAGAATGCAGGTATCTCCACATCCGGAATGCTTGTTCAGGATAAAAACTGGTCCACACATGTCTATATTAAGCCTTATGTTGCAGAAAAGGAAAAGAGTCGTATTGATTTTGGCAATTTCAATGTATTGTCAGATGAAACCGCAGATCTTTTGATAAGTAATCTGAAAGAACAGGCAAATAAAACAGATCTCATAATAATAAACCAGCAGGTACTTTCAGGTATTCATACAATATATTTCAGGAAGAAACTTGTAGAGCTTACAGGTCTGCTTCCGGATAAGATCTTTATAGCCGACAGCAGGAATTATACAGATGACTATACCGGGGCATACAGGAAGATGAACGATACGGAAGCATCACGGCTTTGCAAAATAGAGAGGGCACCTGATGAGATCATTCCTTTATCCGAAGTTGAAAATGCAGCCGGAAGGCTTTTTGAAAGATATGCAAAGCCATTGCTGATAACCAGAGGAAGCAGAGGCTCGATAGTTGTGAGTGAGAGTGGTATTAAAGAGATTCCCGGATTAATGATATTATCAAGGGTTGATACTGTTGGTGCCGGAGACAGTTATCTTGCAGGAGCTGCATCGGCTCTGGCTGCAGGTTATTCACTGGAAGTAGCCGCTGAACTCGGAACCCTGGTGGCAGGGGTGACAGTGAGAAAACTGTTCCAGACGGGAACTGCCTCTCCTGAAGAGATAATTCAGACCGGAGCGGATCCGGATTTTACATGGCATCCCGACCTGGCAGATGATATCCGGCAGGCTCAATATCTTCCGAAAAGCGAGATAGAGATTATAAATAAATGGTATGAGAAGCCTCTTATAAAACATGCAGTTTTCGATAACGACGGTACTATATCAACACTGAGAGAAGGCTGGGAGAACATTATGGCTCCGGTGATGGTTAAAGCAATTCTCGGAAATGAATTTTCCGTGGCAGATGAATCACTGCTGAAAAAGGTGCAGATGAGGGTCAGTCAATTCATAGACAACACAACAGGGATCCAGACACTGATGCAGATGAAAATGCTCCTCGATATAATCAGAGAATTCGGATTTGTGAGTGAGAAAGAGATGCTCGATGAGCACGGTTATAAGGAGATCTATAATAAAGAACTGCTGAAGATGGTAAAGGAACGTGAAGACAAGCTTATGTCCGGAGAACTAAATATTGAGGACCTTACAATAAAAAATGCAATCCCGTTCCTGAAAAGGCTTTACGACAATGGTATCAAATTATATCTTACAAGCGGTACAGATATTCATGATGTAAAACACGAAGCTGAAGTTCTTGGTCACGATTACCTGTTTGAAGGAAGGATATATGGTGCGGTTGGTGATATAAACAAGGAAGCCAAGAAAATAGTGCTTGACCGCATTCTTGATTCTATCGGCCGGTCAGATCACGGATCAATTGTCACGTTTGGCGACGGACCTGTTGAAATACGCGAAACACAAAAAAGAGGTGGTCTGACAGTCGGAATAGCAAGCAGTGAATTACGAAGATATGGCCTTAATCAGTCAAAACGAACAAGACTGATAAAGGCTGGCGCTGATATAATTGTACCGGATTTCTCACAGTCAGAACATTTATTTGAACTGTTAAACATAAAATAAAATGGCCTTCAGAAAATTCGACAGGGACAAGCTTCATGTAATGAGATTATCTGAACGCAGAAATCAGATCATCATTGAGACTTCTGCTGTATCTGTTTCAGCCATGGCTTTATCGCTTAAAAAAGAGGACAAGGAACTGATCAGGAAAACAGCAGACCGGATAAGGATAGCAAGAGAAAAAAACAGATCCGTTATTCTGGCTTTCGGGGCCCATACCATCAAGAACGGACTCGCACCGGTACTTATCGACCTGATAAGAAAAGGCTGGGTAACCCATCTTGCCACAAACGGTGCGGGAATTATCCATGACTGGGAATTTGCATATCAGGGCATGTCGGGTGAGGATGTTCGTGAGAACGTCAAAAACGGACAGTTCGGTATATGGGAAGAAACCGGAAAGTATATCAACCTGGCATTGATTGCAGGCGCATATGAAGGATTGGGGTACGGTGAATCCGTAGGAAAGATGATATCCCGTGAAGGTATTATGATACCGGATACCGATATGCTGTTAAATGAAGCCCTGAAATATTCAAAAACCGATCCCGGTCGTGCGGCAGCTGCTCTCGACTTTTATGATGCCATTACGAAATTTGAGATCAGACCCGGATATCTCGGAATTCCCCATCCGTTTAAAAAATACTCGGCGCAATGTGCCGCATTTGATATAAAGATCCCTTTTACAGGTCATCCTATGATCGGACATGATATTATTTACAATCATCCTGTTAACAGTGGTGCTGCCATCGGCCGCACAGCGCTTAACGATTTCCTGTATTATACACAAAGTGTCAGTAACCTGGAATATGGAGTCTACCTGTCAATCGGTTCTGCAATAATGTCACCAATGATTTTTGAAAAAGCCCTGTCTATGGCCCAGAACCTTAAAATACAGGTTGACAGTCATATAGACAATCATTTCATGGTGATCGCAGATCTGGCACGGGCAGAATGGGACTGGCAAAACTCAGGAGAACCTCCTCATGATAATCCCGCATATTACCTTCGCTACTGCAAAACATTCAGCAGAATGGGAGGAGAAATGCATTTTATAACTGCAGACAACAGGGATTTCCTGCTTGAATTAAATCACGCCCTTATGTAATCTGTATCATCTGAGCCAGATCAGGATAAGTATAGTCAGAATGGTTAATATCAGCAGGTGAAGGCGCCAGTCTTTAATGCCTTCAAATGCAGCAATACCTTTGGAATAGTCAACAGTTGTAGTTTCAAGTTTTGAGGGATGGGTCTTTTCGGTAAATGCTGAAACAATAAACAAAACAGCAGTAACGACCAGTTCAGCCCATAAACCGCGATAACCGAAATTCAGTGTGAGTTTATGATGAAGGAAAGGGAATAATCTACTGCCTGTCTCTGGTCCGAGAAGCTGGTCAGTAACAAACAGGGTGGCGAGTAATACTCCCACTACCACAGAAGCAGTTGCACCTTTCAATGTGACTTTTCTGCTTGTTATTCCGAAAAATATTGCAGGGAAAACAGGTATTACAAGGTATGCGGATATGGTCTGAAGATATTTGTATAATCCTTCTTCATTCTTATATACCAGGTATGCCGCACCTATTCCAAGCAATGTCACTGCAAGAATGACAATTCTGCCAAGACCGACCTGTTTCTTTTCGGGATAATCAGGTTTGAATTCGACTATGAAATCGCGGACAAATAATGTGGAAACGGAATTGAGCACCCCAATCAGCGATGTTATGAGAGCCGCCAGAAGAGAAGCCATCAGTAATCCTCTCAATCCTGCCGGAAGGAGTCTGTCGAGCAGAAGGACAAAGGTCTGTTTAGTCTCATCACCCTGCAATTCAGAAGGGTAAAGAGCAAATGCGATCACTCCCGGCAATGCAAATATAAAAATTGGAAGAAGTTTCAGGAGGGTGGCGAACATTGCTCCTCTTCTTGCATTTTTAAGGTCCGGCGCCGCAAGTACTCTCTGCACATTCACCTGGTCTATTCCCCAGTAAAAGATACCTGCGTAGAAAGCTGTAGCAAGTATTCCCCAGAAAGGATAGACCGGATCATCAAAAGGTTTTGCCACCGTCATCATTTCCGGTACCTTTTCCATAAGTCCGCTGAAGCCTCCGGTCCTGTCAAGTCCTATGAATGTCATAATCGCAGCTCCGGCAATCATTATTATAACCTGAATGGAATCAGTATAAGCTACAGCAGTGAAACCGCCTATGATTGTAAACAGGGCTACAATAAGTCCAAGGTAAAAAATGGTCGACATTATGTTCCAGCCAAGAATGCTGTTCAAAACGAGGGCTCCGGCAAAAAGTGTGAATGCAAGCTTCGTCATTATACTGATCACAAGCATCAGTCCGGAGAAGAATGTTCTTGCTCTCCTGCTATACCTCAGTTCAAGAAATTCAGGAATAGTGAACAGCTTGTTTTTCATATAATATGGAAAAAGAAATGCACAGCTGAAACCCAATGTGATCACTGTGGTCAGTTCAACCAGTCCTGCCGATAAACCGTAACGATAAGAATCGCCTGATAGTCCTACAAGATGTTCGGCACCAATATTGGTTGCAAACAGGGATGCACCAATTACCGGCCATTTGATCGATCGTCCTCCCAGGAAAAAATTTGAACTGCTGCTTCCCGATTTCTTCCTGTATGCCATATACATACCAAAGCCAAGACTTGCAGCCAGAACAACGCCCAGTACAAGCCAGTCAATGAATTCAAGAGAAAGGTTCATCTCATCCGGATTTTATGAAAGGAATAAAAAATATCTGGTCAGAAATACATTTCCCATATCAATGCCATAACTGTCCGTAAGTAACTTTTCGGGTTTCATATCATCATAGGTTCAGCCGGTTCCGTAATAATGGCAGCCGGCTGATCACTTATCTTTTCCTCTGCTTTTAAAAATTGTTCCATCAATGAAGTTATACCTGCATACCGCCATGCCCTTGATATTATTCTGATAAAGAACAATATCTGGGATAATAAGAACATCAAAAATACAATAAATCCGGGTCCCGGTCTGATCCGGCCTATCAGTACAGTCATCATCCATAAAAGAAGAATGTTGATAATCACCAGGATTAACATCAGCGGAACGGATGTAAAGAATTTACCGAAGGTCATTTTAAAACCAAAGCCAATTGACCTGAAAATTCCGGGGCTGTCGTTTGCAACATAATATGCCCTTGAAAAATCGGCAACCAGAAAAACGAGTATCATAAGTATAGCCATGACTCCGGTCATGACAACAGAGATTACACTGTTTCCTCCCCCCTGTTCGTTCATATATCCTATACTTCCTACAACAATCATAATTAATAGAGGAAGGAATAATATCATCAGACCTGTCATTAAAGATATTCCAAGAAAGGGCCAGAAAAATGTAGCAGATGCATTAAAAAACCTGGCTATTGAGAACCTCTGCCTGTCATTTCTGAAAAAATCGAAAAGGCCACCTGTAAAAAATGTAATTAATAAAAATCCCGTTAAAAAGACCAGAAACAGATCAGATGGAATAATTGATCTCACACCTCCTATATTTTGGAACAGATCGGCTATTAAATCAAAATTGAAATTATCTGCCATTTCGGAGGGGGCCATACTTGAGCCGAATCCGTTCCGCAAAAGGGTCTTGAGGGATAAGGTAAAAAAAGATGTTACAAGCAATAGCGAAAGAGTTATGATAAGTGCACCCTTCCAGGCACGTAATGTCCGCTTAAGACCTGTTATCAATGAATATATGATCTTCATGTCATAACTATTTATAAAGTAAAAGCTGTAATTAACAGCTGCATAAAAAATACAAGTCTGTTAATAAAAGATCTGAGCGGTACCCGGTCCGGTTCCAGTGTCATTGAATTATTAATAAAATTGACATCCATACGTATCTTATTTTCAGGATCTATTTTCACCCGTTCTATTTTTCTGTATCCGGTATAACTGAATTCCTTATATCTGCTTTTACCGTCCCAGGTCTCAAGGATCTCATTCCCGTCAGAAAAATATATCTTAACCTCCACTGGCAGCATCACCTCTCCTGTCCTGTATAGTTCCACTGTTGAACTGTAGAGTGAATCAGAGTCTTCATATTTGCGGTTTCTTATATTCGCTGCCTCATAGTCGCATATCCCCGTGCCATAA
This sequence comes from uncultured Rikenellaceae bacterium, assembly GCA_964421975.1. Taxonomy (GTDB): domain Bacteria; phylum Bacteroidota; class Bacteroidia; order Bacteroidales; family VadinHA17; genus LD21. The sequence goes on along the minus strand of CAYQZL010000008.1, from coordinate 11,312 downwards.
AGCGTCTGGTCAAAGAACCAGTTCATATTATCACCGAACTTTGTGCCATGGGTTTTGAGAACCACATCATTCACAACATCAATGAAATCCCTTGCAGAGGGATGTTTAAATGCCCATCTTCTGTAATATTCCCTGAAGATCTCATTCGTTGTTTCCTCTCCTACTATTCCCATCATTGTATAAAGCCATGTTGCAGCCTTATTATATGACATCATACCGTAAGCTCCGGGAGGAAAGTCCCATGAAAACTGATTATTTGTGGCTACCTGCCGGTTATCGGCAGTAACATAAGTTAATCTTGAAACAGCCTTATCGGATACTTTAAAATTCGGATGATTTACATAACCAGAGTTTTCACCCCAGTAATGATCCATTATCCTTGCTTCATAAAATGAGTTCATTCCTTCATCCATCCATGGTTCCTCAAATTCATTGGTTGCCAGGATTCCCATAAAATATGCATGTCCGAATTCATGTACGGTAACCATTTCCGGCAGGTGAATCCAGTCGGGGATCCTGTCAGCCGATTGTGATGTAAACAGTGTTGTATATTCCATTCCTGCTGCACCGGCTCCTTTCAGCGGAGGATCAACAAAAGTCAGATGTGGCCAGGGGAAAGGTCCTGCATTACGGGTAAAGAATTCCAGTGCATTTTTAACTGCGCCAAATTGCCTGTCAACCTGGCCAGTACGTGTTTCAGGAATAAGAAGGGTTAAAGTAACATGGTTCCACTGATCTGTGAATACCTTGTATCCGGGCCAGGCTGTCCATGCAAAATCTACAATATCTTCAGCCCTGTATGTAATAGTTTTTGTTTTTCCCTCAGGATCAGCTTCAGTTTCATTTATCAGCAAGCCGCATGATCCGGTCACGTAATCACCGGGAAGAGTTATCTTTACATCATAAACACTGTGATTAGAATAGAATTCGGAATTAGCATGGAACTGGTGGCAGTTCCAGCCGCCAGTTTCCCTGTAACGCATTCCTGCCGGTTCATATACCCCAAACTTCGGGAACCATTGTGCAACAAAAAAGAAATCACCGCTGTAACCCGTTCTGATGATGGTTGATGGCAGCTTTGTGACAAATTTAATATTCAGAAAAACCGTATCACCCGGGGCTACAGGTTCCGGAAGAACAATTTTCAGTACAGTACTGTCATTTATATTTCCGTCATCCGGACTGATATATTGCATCAGTGGCATCAGGTCAGTTCCCTTTTTATCTGTACAGCTTTCAATATCTATTGCACCATCGGCACCGGAGTTTTTCCAATGAGAGCCTCTTCCTTCCCTTGCGAAAGTTGTTTTATCACTTCTGAAGGCATTCATATACATGTGCAAGTGGACTTCCGTAACTTTTTCACCGGATATATTGACCCAGAAAGATGACATCTGAGCGTTCACAGTTTTTTCATCAGTATCGAGGACAGCATCAATGCTATAACCGGTAATACGCTGACTAAGAGGTTCTTTATTTATGATCTGGGATAAGAGGCATGTACAGGAAATGAAGAATAAGAAGGAAGGTAATATATATTTTTTCATTCAGGCAATAAATTTTGAAATGAGAACAGTAAACCTGTTACATCGGAGTTTTTAATACTTTCCGCACAAGTCTTATCATCTAAGATTGAATATCAGAAGAGAATGATTCTCATTTAAGAAACAACCTCTTCTGATAAATAAACTTATTTGAGAATGACCAGAATCCGGTACACGTTATTATTATTTTTACCGCGGAGACTATTTAGTCACCCTGGTCGCAGTTAAAGGTATATCTCCCTGCGAGGACAATGCCTTTCCCGTCATTTTGGATACATCATCCATTTTCATCTTGACAGAAACTGTCTCTCCTTCAATATAAACAAAAAATAACAATGAATCATTAACGAATTTCACATTCTCACCGGTGATCTTATAATCACTCCCGCTGAATGTTATAGCAGCAGAATATTTCTTGTCAGCCAATGATACCGTTATCTTCCCGCTCGAATAACCTTCAGGTGCATATGGAGCTTCATATTTCCACTCTCCGGCCGGATCTTTCCTGACTTTCGACGTCTGTGCATTCACTAAAGAGAAGCTGAATAGTATCAGCATAGTTAAGGAAATGAGATTTTTCATAAACAAAAATTTAATTTTAAAAAGTACTTTTTCTGTTAAATTAATAAAGGTTCATAACTTACTGTATTCCCATGTGTTAGCGGTTAAAAAAATTTAATCCCCGTTCATGCATCAAAATAAGCAAATTTATGAATATGAAAATAAAACTGACATTATTTTTAAGAACCTGTTTTCAGTTTAAATGAATGATTATAATGAATAACCAACATAATATATGCCTGATCAGTCTCTGCAAAAGAATTGGAATACATTATATTCATAACTAATATCTATCTTTACATGAATTATTTACGTCAAAATCCATGACAGACCTTGAGAATTATTTCCTCCGCTTCCGCAACAATATTACTGGTATAAACAAGGAGATTGAAACACCTTACGGTTATAAAAAGCTGGTTTATGCCGACTGGATTGCCAGCGGCAGGTTTTATGATCCGATTGAAAGAAGGATAATTAATGAAGTGGGACCCCTGATTGGAAATACACATTCGGAATCCTCAGCAACGGGTATAGCAATGACAACTGCCTACCACCTTGCACAGAAAGTTGTAAAACAGCATGTTGGTGCGACCGAGGATGATATTCTCCTGTTCACCGGCACCGGAATGACCTCGGCAATAGCAAAACTTCAGAGGATACTGGGACTTAAAATACCTGAACAATCAATGAAATACTGCGCATTTACTTCAGGTAAATACCATTCATGCAAAGACATTCCCAACAGGAACAGACCGGTTGTTTTTCTGACACATACTGAACATCATTCAAACCACACATCATGGTTTGAGACACTGGCTGATGTTGTTGTTCTTCAGCCGCGTTCAAACCTCACCGTCAGTCCTGAAGCACTTAAGAAGGAAATAGTAAAATACCGTGACCGTCCTCTTCTTATAGGCTCATTCTCGGGATGCTCAAATGTTACAGGTTATTTTCCTCCTTACTACGAACTCGCAGAGATAATGCATGAATACGGAGGATATTGTTTTGTCGATTTTGCAGCCTCAGCTCCATATGCAGATATCAACATGCACCCTGCAGATAAAACCAGGCAGCTTGATGCAATTTTCTTCTCACCCCATAAATTTCTGGGAGGACCTGGCAGTGCAGGCGTCCTGGTCTTCAATAAAGTACTGTATAAGAACCAGATACCAGATACTCCCGGCGGCGGAACGGTGAAATGGACAAACAGATGGGGAGGTTACAGCTATATAAGCGATATTGAAGTAAAAGAAGACGGGGGTACTCCGGGTTTTATCCAGGGAATGAAAGCTGCTATGGCAATACGACTCAAGGAACAGATGGGTATAAAAAACATACACGACAGAGAACAGGAGCTCATAAAAAAGACTTTCCGGGAATTACATAAAATAAAAGGCATCCATATTCTTGCTGAAAATATCACAGAACGTCTTGGAGTGTTTTCATTTTATGCCGACGGGATACATCATAATCTTTTCACAAAACTGCTTAATGACCATTTCGGGATCCAGGTAAGAGGAGGCTGTTCATGTGCAGGAACATACGGTCATTTTCTTCTGAATGTCAATTTCAGCCTGTCAAAAGAAATTACAGAAAGAATAGAAGCCGGAGACCTTTCTCTTAAACCCGGATGGATAAGATTATCTCTTCATCCCACAATGACTGACGAGGAGCTTGATTTTATCATCAATGCCATCATGGAGATAGTCAGAAACGCTTCAAAATGGGAAAAAGATTACATTTATGATGTCCATACTAACGAATTCCATCATATCAGATCCCGAGGGAAAGAGAGCTCCGCTTACTCCCAGTGGTTTGATTTCAGCTGATCATTCCTTCTTTGCGGTATTGATCTTAAACGGTACATAAAGAGGACAGAAACCAACAATACTTGTTATAACAAATATTACTGCCACAATCAGAGCTATAATACCCCATACTCCTGTCAGTACTTTTGTAAAATATAATACAACCAGCAATAAAGCTCCGAGTATCCTCAGAACTTTGTCAAGATTTCCCATGTTCTTTTTCATAAATCCTTGATTAATTAAACAATTCTATTTAAATCCTTAGCCCACTCCGAAAAACAGAGTTTTGCCACAGAGGAACCAGACCACTGAGTTTTACCAAGGTTATGTAACTAAGAATTAGTACATTGTGAAACTTTGTGCCTTTGAGTCTCAGTGTCATATACAATTTTTCAAATTTCCGGAGAGGATTCAACCTTTCCTTATGATAGCTTTTATTCGTTGTGAAGGTATGTTTTCTTAAATCATTACCTTATAGGAACAAACTTCTGCTCCGTCTGGTTCAATTTCACTTCAGACAAATCAAATCCGAAAACACTGCCCGGATCTTTCCCCGGTCTGAAAATCCTGAATGCAGAAGGCCATACCCTTGAAAGATAATAATCCTGTTTCTGCCTTATAATCAGTATCAGTTCATCCATGGCAGAGAAAACAGAATCTTCAGGGTATTTATATCCGAGGGATTTTATGAGCTGGGAAAGGTCATTATACTTTCCCAGGTTCTGGGTCAGGGTATCCATTTTCTTTTCAAGGGATTTTATGACCTTTGGATTGAGTGGCCTGAAAAACCAGAGCTGATAAAGCAGATCCTTTGCCCTTTTTCTGAATTCATGAATATGGGAAGGACGGAGTGTGTTCCTGGAGAGTATATATTTATCTGCAGTTATCCTGTAAGATCTTTCCATCTGGTTCCACAGAATAACAGGATCAGTATTTGCCATACTCCTGAAACGGATCCTGTATGATGACCGGGACAGAAGGTCTTTTATATCATCAATTTCGTTCTTAAGGTCGCGTGAAATCACAGCGGCGGTTTCAGGCTTTTTCAGTAATGATATTATTGCGGGATTTTCTTTAAGAACTGTAAATAATCCCGCATGTTCTTTTTTAAGTTCCTTCAGTGTCTTTCTGTGAACCGATTTATCTCTCCAGGAGCACATTTTCCGTCCGACTTCCCTGAAAGTACCATATTCCCTGCTGTAAAATTCCCGGTCTGTAATATCAGCTATAAGTTTCATAACAGCTCTGGATCTTTTCATCAGGACTCTCACGTCATGAACGACCTTATCGTCAGGAATCACAGATACATCGAGCATTGCCAGCGCATCTTTAAGATAGCCGGTCAAAGCAGGTTTTACATCCTTCAGACTGACAGACTCAGGTTCCATGAATTTATCCGGGTGTTATCAATACTTTTTAAAGTTAATAATTAATTTAGCTCTTAAATGAACTAAATTTGCTATTATTAAAAGTTTATTCCTTCACACTGAAAATATATGAAAAAGCTGATATTCATCCGTCATGCGAGAGCTGAGGAACAGCAGTCAGGCATAACGGATTTTGAGAGATCTCTGACCTGTAAGGGAAAGGTAACTTCCCGTGAAATGGCACGGCGGTTCAAAGAGAAGGAGAACGATCCGGGTCTGTTCATAACCAGTCCTGCATTCAGAGCTCTGGAAACAGCTTATATCTTTGCTGCTGAAACAGGAATAAAACCCGAAGATGTAAAAATTGACAGTAACCTGTATTTCAGAGCCAACCTGAGAAACCTTATGGAATTGCTGAAAACGATAAATGAAGATATTGATACAATTACATTGTTCGGGCATAATCCTTCTTTCACCGAAATGCCCGACCGTTTATGCAGCGATGGTTGTGAATTCCTTACAAAAACAAGTATTGTCTGCATATCTTTCCCTGTCAAAACCTGGCCGGAGGTGAAACCTGATACCGGTATACAGGAATATTTTTTAAAACCAGTAAAATAATATGAGCAAAACTTATGTTCCAAAAGAGATAAGCTGGTTATCATTTAATGAACGTGTACTTCAGGAAGCAGAAAATAAGGATGTTCCGCTGCTTGAAAGATTCAAGTTCCTTGGTATCTATTCCAATAATCTTGATGAGTATTTCAGGGTAAGGGTAGCTACGCTGAAGAAATTATCCCAGATAGGATCCAAATCAAAAGATATCCTCGGGTATAGTCCAAAAGCAACCCTTAAGAAAATACATGAAATTGTCCTTGAACAAAATACAAGATTTGAAAAGATATATAAATCCCTGATAAGCGAGCTTTCAAAACATAACATCCATATTGTAAATGAAAAAGAGCTGAACCAGGAACAGTCGGAATTCGTAAGGAAATATTTTCTGACCGAAGTAAGAACAAGGCTGATGCCTTTCCTTATCGAAAAAGACTCTGAACTTCCCAATCTGACAGATGATGGAATTTATCTGGCCATCCAGCTTAATAATACAAAGAGCTCAAAAAAGAGGTTTGCCCTTCTTGAAATACCCACTAACGTTCTTCCGAGATTCATCGTCCTTCCTGAAAAGGGAGAAGAAAAATATGTCATTTACCTTGACGATATAATCAGGTTCGGACTGAAGGATATCTTTTTTATTTTCGATTATGATGAATTCTCTGCATACACCATAAAACTGACAAAAGATGCAGAGCTGGAGATCACCGACGACATATCAGAAAGCTATATCGATAAGCTTTCCCGAAGCATCCATCAGAGGAAATGGGGCTCTCCTGTCCGTTTTATTCACGACAGGAAAATTCCCGATGAGCTTTTGAAATTACTTACCAGAAAACTCAAATTTGGTCCCGATGATGTTATAATACCGGCTGACAGGTATCATAATTTCAAGGATTTCATGCATTTCCCGAATCTCGGTAAGAAGAAATTCTACTTTGACCCTCTGATTCCCATACAGCACAAGGATATTCCGCACGGGAAAAGTATACTTACGGCTGTCAGGAAGAAAGATATAATGCTTTATTTCCCGTATCATCCGTTCGATTATCTGATAGACCTGCTGAGAGAAGCATCCATCGATCCTTATGTCACATCCATTCAAATAACTCTTTACAGGCTTGCACGTAACTCGAGCGTTATAAATGCACTGCTCAATGCTGTGAGGAACGGAAAAAACGTAACAACTGTAGTTGAACTTCAGGCCCGTTTTGATGAAGAAGCTAATATTCTCTGGGGGAAGAAGCTTATGGATGAAGGAGTTAAGGTCATTTATGGTGTGCCCGGACTGAAAGTACATGCAAAACTGCTGTTGATCACAAGGATCAGGGATGATGTCGTAAAACGTTATGCGGCAATTGGTACCGGCAATTTCAATGAGGATACCGCCAGAATATATTGTGATCACCTCCTTCTTACTTCAAATCTGAAGATCACCAATGAAGTTCATAAAGCTTTTAATTTCTTCAATATCAATTATAAGAAAGATAATTACTATCACCTTGTCTTATCGCCATTCTCATTACGGAACAAGATCATATTGCTTATTGAAAATGAAATAAAAAATGCCAAAGCCGGTAAAAAGGCATACATCCATCTCAAGCTGAATAACCTGACTGATACCGAGATAATAAACTATCTTTATGAGGCAAGTGCTGCAGGTGTAAATATTAAGCTCATAGTAAGAGGTATGATCTCACTTGTACCGGGCATTAAGGATGTAAGTGAAAGTATAAAGGCACGGGGTATTGTCGACAGATTCCTTGAGCATAGCCGGTTCATGATATTCTGCAATGATGGTGAAGAAGAATGTTACATAACTTCTGCCGACATGATGCCAAGGAACATAGACCGTCGTATTGAAGTTACCTGCCCGGTATTCGACAAAAACATAGTATGTGAGCTTAAAAAGATCTTCCAGATACAGTGGAATGATAATGTAAAAGCCAGAGTCCTGGACCAGGGACTTACAAACAGGTTTACCAACGGAGGGAAAAAGCCGTTTCAGTCTCAGGTGGAAGTTTACAACTATCTCAGGGAAATCCATAGCAGATAGCCTTAAGCAAAATCACATGAATCTGACAGCTCTTATTACAGGCACTATTATTATCGTATTGTTTTCATGGTATTATTCGATAAAGGCAAAAAGGTACCACGGAATAGCCAGGTTCTTTTCCTTTGAGAGTATATATATCCTTATTCTTCTAAATTACAGGTTGTGGTTCCGCGATGCTTTCAGCTGGCACCAGATAATCTCGTGGATATTCCTGTTTGCAAGTATTTACCCCGGAATTGCCGGATATCTGACCCTCAGGAACAGAGGTGAAGCAAAAGACCACTTTGAGAATACAACCAGACTTGTCAGATCAGGAATTTACAGATATATCAGACATCCGCTTTACTGTTCGCTCCTTCTTCTGGGAACAGGGACGATGTTCAAGGATCCCGGGCCAATTCAGATCATTGCGGGGATCATAAACGCACTTGCCGTTTATTTTACAGCTCTTATTGAAGAAAAGGAAATGATTTTAAAATTCGGGAATCAGTATTCTGAATATATGAAAGATACAAAAATGTTCATTCCTTTCCTGTTCTGAACAGGTTCCTGTAAAATGAAAGGATTATTTTTAAATAAGCAAAAATTATAAAACTGTGACAAAAAAAACCAGCGGAATGAAGATAGGCATACTTACGGCAGGAGGTGACTGTCCCGGTATTAATGCCGCAATCAGGGGAGTGGGAAAAACAGCGATTGTCAAATATGGCATGAAGCTTATTGGTATCAGCGACGGTTTTTCAGGTCTGATAAACAAGGAATACAGGAAGCTCACCGAAAAGGATCTGTCGGGAATACTGACCATGGGCGGAACGATACTGGGAACCTCACGTGAAAAACCGTTCAAAGGTTCGGGTAAAAGTAATAAAGAGCCCAGAAAACCTGCGCTGATCAGGGAACATTATGAAGAGATGGAACTTGATTGTCTGGTCTGCATCGGTGGAAATGGTACTCTCAAAACGGCCCATCTGCTTGCTCTTGAAGGTCTGAATGTGGTCGGGATACCTAAAACCATCGATAATGATGTATGGGGTACGGATATAACTTTCGGCTTCGATTCTGCTGTCAACATAGCTGCTGAAGCTATTGACAGATTACATTCAACAGCCAACTCCCACAAAAGGATAATGATAATTGAACTTATGGGACATAATGCCGGATGGATAGCTCTTTATTCAGGCATCGCCGGCGGAGGTGATGTGATACTCATTCCGGAAATCCCGTATAAGGAAGAAAAGATTGCTGAATATCTGCTTGCCAGGGCAGAGGATAATAAACCTTATTCAATAGTAGTTGTAGCTGAAGGAGTCAGAAATCCTGATAAAGGGACTTCCGTTGCACGCTACCTGAGTAGCAGGATCACAGAGCTCACCGGCCTGGAAACAAGGGAAACCGTACTGGGTTATATTCAGCGCGGCGGTACTCCCTCGCCTATGGACCGTGTGCTTGCAACAAGATATGGAACAGCTGCTGCCGATATGATTGCCAGAAAAGACTTCGGGAAAATGGTGGCTCTGAAGGATAACGGGATCGTTTCTGTCCCTCTGGAGGATGTCGCGGGAAAACTGAAGCTCGTGGAACCTGATAATCCCATGGTACTGCAGACCAAAAATATGGGTACAAGTTTCGGAGATTGATTTTTTTCTATCCATTATTCTGTATTCCAAGTTGTCAAAACTGATCTTCATCATGTTTTTGACATTTTCATGCAGAAACTCGTATTTTGCACAAAACTTACGAATTATGAAACGCCGCGATCTTATCCGTCAATTAGTAACCGGCAGCACTACTATCATGATACTGCCTGCAGCAATCACAGGTTGCTCTGAAAAAGAGGAAAATAATGAAGGTAACGGAAACGGAAATACTCCGGAGAAGCTGACCATAGATCTTACAAATCAGACCTATGCAGCATTGAATTCAGCAGGAGGATTCTATATAATTGGAGCAAAAGAGATCATTGTTGCTAATTCCGGGACAGCTTTCATTGCACTCAGCAGTAAATGCACACACGATGGATGCTCAGTAACTTACAGTGCTGCAAACAATAACTTTCCATGCCCCTGCCATCAGTCACTTTTTTCAGCTACAGGTGCTGTGATAAATGGTCCGGCTTCAACAGCATTGAAATCTTACCCCATCACCCGGTCAGGAAATATACTCACCATTACTATCTGAAGCCTTTAATCTTTATTATCTTTGCTGCCAGGGTTAAGACCTGACCTGACTAAAGGCCGGTATAACCTGTAAGTCATCAGAAATCGTTTTAATGGCAGGAGCTTCTAAATGACTAGACGATATTACCGGTTTTTTATTTTCCTCTTGCTTATACTTTTCACGGGAAGTTACCCGGGCAAGGGACAGATTCTGTATGATACCATCACAGTAAGAAAAATAAAAACAGGTGTAGACTATATGTATAACCTGGATTTCGATAAAGCTTTACGGATCTTTTCGGAAGTCGAAAAACATTACCCGGGCCACCCTGTAAACTATCTGCTGAAAGGTATATTTTCATATTGGAAACATTACCCTATGCTGCCAACATCGGCAGCTCATGAAGAATTCGAAAATGACCTCAGAAAATGTATGGAACTGTGCTCGGCCGAACCTTATTCATCAAAATATGAATCCGAAAGCCTGCTGGCAAATGTCTGTTCCAGGGGATTATTGCTTCTTTATTATAACGACAACGATATGAGCATGAAAGTGATCCCTCTGGCTATGGGTACTTTTAAATTCATTATGCGTTCTTTTGATCATGTTTCGGTTTTTGCAGATTTCTACTATCCCACCGGAATATATAATTATTACCGGGAAGCATACCCCCGCATGAATCCTGTTTATAAGCCGCTGGCCTCACTCTTTCCGCCGGGAAACATTGTGAGAGGATTAACTGAGCTTGGAAAGGCTGCCGAGTTATCAATATTCCTCAAAGCGGAATCTTATGCAATTCTGACCTATATATATGCAGGATTTGAAAATGATTATTTAAAAGCTCTGCTATATAGCAGGACTCTTACAAGCAAATATCCTGAAAATCCGTATTATAAAGCTCTGCACATCAGGAATCTTCTGATCATGAAGGAATTTAATGAAGCCGAAAGCATTATCAACACTACCGGATCATATTCAGGTAATGCATATTTAGATGCCCAGCTTCTTGTATTCAAAGGGATCATTCAGGAAAAAAAATACAGGAATTATTTAAAAGCAAAAGATCTTTATGAGGATGGGATCACAGCTATAGCTTTTGCAGGTGATTTCGGAAATGAATACTGTGGTTATGCTTACCTTGGATTAAGCCGGATATCTGCATATAACGGTGATAATGCCGGTAAAAAAGCTTTCCGTAAAAAAG
>CAYQZL010000007.1:22972-59128 GCA_964421975.1 uncultured Rikenellaceae bacterium | reverse complement strand
TATCTCCGGTTAGAGCAATTCCTCCAAATTCAACTTCAGATGAAACAGAGCTGATCACTTTATTACTGCTCCATACATCCGCAATATCTTTCTGAATATTATTCCGGTCAGCGGAAACAAGTATTTCATAAGCAGTCTGACTTCCGGCATTATCAGGTACTATCCATGTGAATTCAGGTTTCAGGTCCATGATCTTTACACCTGCAGGATCACGGATAAATTCAACCATTAATCCATTGGGGGTTTGAATATTACTGCATGAAAGCAGCAAAAAAATAAATCCGGATATTAAATTCAGGGATCTTTTCATTTTTTATTTATATAAAAAAAATTCAGGTCGCTCCTACGGAGCTAAAAATTACAATATATCTGATTTCTACAAACAGTTCACTCCTACGGAGTTAGGCTTTTTTCAGTCCCGTTAGGGACGGTCTGTTTGTAGATATAATTCATAATAACAATGAGGAGCCCCATCGGGGCGGCCTGTTTTTGATTGATGGTAAAACTAGTAATGTAGCTCATGTTCACTTAATTAAGTTGGGCCCTTGATTTTTATCTGCTTACCCTCAGCAATTTCATTTCATATTGTTTGAAATTCACTATTTCATTTTCTTCAGCAGCCATGACTTCTGCACTGAAAGGGTCGATCCATTCTTTTTTACCTTTTACATTCAATTCTATAGTTGTTGATACTTCTGAATCTTCCTCGTTAAAAAGCAGATAATAGTGATCTCCGTATTTTTCAACATGACGGTAACGGATATTTTGAGATGCCGGTGTCAGAACAATATCAGGTCCGGTAATTTTATTTATTGCTGCTTTCAGTTCTTCGGGTGAACTGTAGACAAGTGCTCCACGGCACATTGATGTAAGTTTGGAATCATCCCGCAGGATAAGATGTTTGTTCCTTGCCAGTTTTCTAAGAACAGGAATTGCTTTGGGGGGGACATATGAAAGGCTGTCAATAATAACGGCTTTGTAGATCATACCTCCGATATGGACTCCTTTTGAGCTTATTATTGCATCTTCCCAGAGGTGCCGTATCTCCAGATAATTAAAATCGTGCTGATTCTGATAAAGGACCTTTGCCGGTTTATCAGGCAGCCATGTAGCTTCGCATAATACTGCAAGTTCACATATATGGCGTGAATCTGTATTCAGCCAGCTTAACCTCCGACAGGCATCAGCATAGGGTTTATAATCAGGCCACCAGACGGAATTCGGCCCTACATCAGGGGGACGTTCATCAACCCTTGGTCCGCGCACAGAATAATAAAATGCATGCGGGATCAGCAGATTATGACCTCTGACAAAGCACCAGTTTGCAAGCCATAGCATTTCATCCCAAGTCAGGTTATGTCCGTAAGCTCCATATAATTCATTGGAATTTCTCCGGTATCCAAGATGTATCATTGCACTTGAAGCACACTTGGCCATTGTTGAATGTTGTCCGTTCAGCGCAGTGGGACCAGGTTCAACATACCTCCATACAAGATCCTGGCCGGGAATCTGAAAATAGCGTTCGGTTCCTATGTCCATGGATCCTGACGGATGACCCATCAGGGCAATATTATTCAGGAAACACCAGTTGCCAAGCCTTTTATAGTAATTTTCTTCAAGACAAATATTTATCGCACGGTGATAATCATTCCTGTGTTGTTTCGAATCAGGATTGTCTTCATACCAGAGATCAGCAAGAAAAGGAGTAATGTCATAACCTAGGATCTTTTCTATCTGAGGCAACAGGCCTGCATTTCCGGGTACAAGGCCCCTGGCACTCCCTCTTCCCAGGGGAGAAGGTTCATCAGTGAAAATCCCTAAAATGGTTTTTCCGAAATATTTTCCGAATTCTTTTGCGTACCTGTCATATACCAGTTCCATAAAACTTGTCACAGCTCCGGGATTAAGAAGATCACCTGCAGGAGGAGAATATTCCCTGAGCCTTTGCTCTCCTTCATTAAGATAATAAAGCCCTCGTATCACACCTCCTGAAGGACGTTCTATTATTGCTGTACGCTTACCTCCGGGACGGTCAACTATAGTAATTAGTTTCCATCCTTTTTCCAGCACGGGCTCTTCATCATTATTCAGATCAATTTTTGCAAGACCTCTCGCAGCATGCTCAGGATTCTTTTCAACAACCTGCCCGGCAGAGGATCCTGAGGGATACATTCCCTCATCATAAAGTATCACGTGCATTTTACGTCGGGCAGCTTCACTTATCGCTACATCCATCGCATGTATCATCTGCGGCCCCAGCCATTCTACAGTATGAGGCAGTCCGATACGGGGATGTATGACAAATCCGTAAACACCATGAGCTTCAAAGTCGGCAATCTGTCTTATTATTTCATCATCTCTCAGGGTATCGTTCCAGAACCAGAACGGCATAACGGAAAATTCTCTCGGGGGATCAACAAAATCATCAGGTAATTCCTGTGTAAATGCTGAGGGGATAAATATTGTCAGTAAAAGGATTGTAAGAAATAATTGTCTGGCCTTAGGCTTCATGATATTTATTACTTGTTAATTATAGAATTATTTTAATCGATTATTAGTAATTATTCCGGCCTCTTAAGAATATTTATAAAGATATTGATTTTAAGGAAATATTTTAAGGTTTTTTACCATGAAGAAAACGGGGTTGTACAGAGGGAATCACTGAGTTGTTACCGCTATATTATTGCAGGAAATCCTGCTGAATCAGCAACTGAAAGCAAATAAAAAGTTAAAAATCGAAATAGAAAAAAATGTATTGCTATTTTTATGATCGTTTATAAAAATACTTTGTTATCATGAGCAATCATTTTCTGAAATCGCTGGTTATTTTATCTGTATTGATCCTGTGTTCCTCATTTTTATCGGGGCAGAATGCACCGAACAGGATTGTTGCAGGCATTCCGGTTAATTATAATGAAGATTCTGTCGGCACATATACGCTTCCTGATCCATTAATGCTTCTAAACGGAAAGAAAGTAAAAAATGCCAGGACCTGGTATAAAAAGAGAAGACCTGAAGTACTGAATCTTTTCGAGGAGTTCCAGTATGGCCGTGTTCCTGAAAAGCCCGGGGATATGTCATTTTTTGTTCATGAAAAAGGTAGCCCGGCGCTACAGGGGAAAGCACTCAGAAAGCAGGTGACAGTATATTTTTCAAAGGATACTTCGGATCATAAGATGGATATTCTTATTTATCTGCCGGCAAGTGCGACCGGACCGGTACCCTTATTCCTCAATTTAAGCTTTACGGCAAACGCTGTTATTGAGGATGATCCGGCCATCAAAGGCAGATATGTCTGGGGGAGGGATGGCAAAAAAGTTCCGGTAAAACCAATGGGAGGATTTGGAAGGCTTGATCCGGATCAGTTCCTATCACAGGGAATTGGATTTGCAAATATTTATTACGGAGATATAGAACCTGATTTTGCCGGTGGTGTAAAATACGGTATAAGAGGGTATTATCTGAAACCTGGCAGCACTTATCCCGCACCTGATGAATGGGGTGCCATTTCAGCATGGTCCTGGGGACTGAGCCGTGCAATGGATTATTTTGAAACAGATCCGCAGATAGATGCAGGGAAAGTTGCATTGTCCGGAGTCTCACGTCTGGGTAAAACAGTTCTCTGGACCGGAGCACGCGATACCCGCTTCGGAATGGTAATTGCAAGCTGCGGAGGTGAAGGAGGTGCTGCTATTTCAAGGCGGTGGTATGGAGAGACAATAGACCATATGACACATCCGACAAGATATTTTTACCAGTTTGCAGGGAACTGGAGGAATTATAAGGATGATCCTTGTACTTCACCGGTAGACGGACATATGCTGGTTGCACTGATGGCTCCAAGACCATTACTGTTACAGACCGGAGATACAGATTACTGGTCCGATCCGAAAGGAGAATTTGTTGCAGCAGTGGCAGGAGGACCTGTATATGAATTGTTGGGGAAGAAGAGCCTGAGAACCGATGTTTTGCCTGAGGCCGGAGTTCCGATACTTAATGATCTGGGATATTTCATGCATGCCGGCGGACATGGTGCATTGCCGGCTGATTACGAGATCTTCATTAGGTTCATGAAGATGCATTTCTTTTAACGGAGGAGCTCCATTCTCCCTCTCTCCCCCCTCACCTCCCCATCCCCTCTCCCTTTCTCCTCATCCCGGCTTTATATGTTTCAAGCGCTCTGTTACGGGCAAAATCGTGATCAACAATTTTTGAGGGGTAAGCGGGTTTTTCCAGATCTTCAACCCATTTGCGTGTATATTCAAGCTTTGGGTCAAACCTTTTTTCCTGGGTACCGGGATTGAATATCCTGAAATATGGAGCGGCATCACATCCGGTTCCTGCAGCCCACTGCCAGTTACCGTTATTGGATGAAAGCTCGTAGTCAAGCAATTTCCGGGCAAAGTATGCTTCTCCCCATCGCCAGTCAGTGAGAAGATGTTTACACAGAAAGCCTGATGTTATCATCCTTACCCTGTTGTGCATGTAGCCGGTACTGTTCAGCTGTCTCATTCCGGCATCAACAAAAGGATAACCGGTCTCACCATTACACCATCTTGTGAATTCTTTCTCATCATTACGCCACGTTATGTCATCATACACAGATTTGAAATTATCTGTCACAACATGAGGGAAATGGTAAAGGATCTGCATAAAAAACTCTCTCCAGATCAACTCATTGAGGAAGGTCTGATTCTGCTGATCAGCCAGTGTTACCATCTGCCTTATACTGACAGTTCCGAATCTCAGATGAGGAGAGAGGTAGCTTGTTTTATCAGCAGCAGGTATATCACGGTATTTATGATATTCAGGGATGACTGATATATCAAATGGCCTTACCTTTATGCTGCTTTTACTGAATTTCAGTTGTTCAATGGATGGAAAATCAACAGAATGCTTATAAAAATTATTAAAATCAAATGTTTTCCCGGGCTGAAATTCAGCAGATCTTTCTCTGAACTTCTTCAGCCATCTGTTTTTGTAAGCAGTGAAAACAGTGTAAGGTTTGCCGTCCGCTTTAATTATATCGTTTTCTTCGAAGATCACCTGATCCCTGTATGTGTGAAAAACAATATTGCTTTTTCCGAGAAGTGTTTTTACCTCATTATCTCTGTCAATGGCATAAGGTTCATAATCCTTATTGGCATATACTTCATTTATATCAAAAGATGATGCAATTTTTTCCCAGGTTCTGACAGGATCGCCTTTCATGATCAGAACAGACGAACCTGATCCGCTCAGTTCTTTATTGATTGAAAAGAGATTGTCATAAATGAAGTTGATTCTCGGATCATCGGCAGGAAGTTCGGTGATTATATTTGTGTCGAAAATGAAAACGGGTAATACCGGCAAGCCAGCTCCCAGAGCTTTGTTCAGTCCGGTATTATCATTTAATCGTAAATCGCGGCGGAACCAGAATATGTTTATTTTCATTAATTACCCTGACTTGCGGCATATTTTTCTATCCTCTCGTAAACGAGCTTTGAGCTTATTATCACCATAGGCAACCCGGTGCCCGGAATTGTTGAAGCACCAACATAAAAAACATTTTTAAAGACCTCATCATAATTCTTCGGACGGAAGCCGCCTATCTGCATCATTTTATGAGATAGTCCCAGTCCGCTGCCCCGGTGCAGATTGAACTGGTCCTGCCAGTCGACCGGGGTATAAAGTGTCCTGGAAACTATATGTGGTTTTATATCCTTTTTGATCCTTTGTGAGAAATCATCAATGATCCTGTCGGCTATTTCATCCTTATCTTCCCAGTTAAGCTTATAACGCAGATCGGGGACCGGGCAGACAAAGAAGAGGCTTTCTGCTCCCTCCGGGGCACATTCGGGATTTGACCTTGATAATACATTTACATAATAATACGGGGTATCGACTATCTCCGGCCTTGTATAAACTTTTCCGGCATATTCACGGTAATTAGTGCCAAGATAATAATTATGGTGCTGGATTTCAGGTAACTTGCAATCAATACCCAGGTACATTGTAAGAGATCCCATTGTCCACTCCTTCCTGTCAAGTACTTCTTCAGAGAACCCGGATCTGCGGAAGATCTTCCCTCTGAAAACGGCAGCATCGGCATTTATAACAATTATATCGGCTGTCCATTTTTTATTATCTCTGTCGATAAGGTATTCCAGTTCACCGTTCCGCGATACAAAATCAATGATTTCCGTGTTATATGTGATCCTGACATCTGCTTTTTTCAGTTCTTCAACTATGCCTTCAATTATCCTGTACATACCTCCCTTCACATTAAAATATCCGTCGTGCTGAAACTCCGTATATGAAAGAAGTGTGTAAACACCTACTGTATCAAAAGGAGTCCGTCCGAGGAAAAATGCAACCAGCGACAGAATCTGTCTTGCATCGTCGGACTTGACATAATGAGCTACCTGTTGCCAGAAATTCCTGAATATTACGGGAAGATGCAATGGATTAACCTTCATAAGAGTGAAGAGGTAATCCAATAATGAATCATAATTGCTTTTTATAACAATATTGGTATCGTGGTATAAGCGTTTGCTTTTTTCAAGATACCTCTTCATGTTATTTTCAAAGTCGGGTTCTGATTTGCTGAATTGTGCTGCAAGTTTTGAAAGATCCTTGTAAAGTGAATATATCACCGGACTGTTGCTGAAATTCACTGTATAAAGCGGATCGAGTGAATAATAACTGAAAGGAAGACTGATACCGCAGTCGCGGGCAAATTCAGTGAACTCATATGACATACTGAAAAAGCTCGGACCTGTATCAAATGTAAATCCATCCTTTTTGATCTGATTAAGCCTGCCTCCGGCCTGGCCGTTCTTTTCAACTATTTCAACTTTATAACCTTTTTTTGCCAGCCTGAGGCCTGTGGCCAGACCTCCCAGTCCTGAACCAACAATGAGTACTTTTTTTGACATTCTATTGATTCCTTATTTTATTTAGTAATTCCGGGTAGAGTTCATTTTTAACGTAGACGAAATCAGGTACCATCTTCAGTATGTTTTCATAGACAGCTTTGGCAGACAGGAAATCATCAATATAAGTATATGATTGCCCGATTATTACCATCAGACTCAGATAATTCCAGTTATCAGACAGTTCTGAAGGATTTTTTTCGAGCAATTGTTTTGCTTTCAGGAAATATTCAATTCCTTCCTTTTTTGAACCACCGAATGCTGCAGGCATATAGAACTGAATATTACCATATTGTACACAGGCAAAATAATTCTCTTTGTCTAGTTCCAATGCTTTTTTCCCGTGATCCAGACTTTTCCTGCCGTTTACAGGCGCAGTTATCTTGTTCAAACCTATTTTGAATCCGTAAAATGCACTTTTATATGCATGTATATCCGATGGTCTGTAGTTTCTCTGCTCCAGTATCTCAATATTTTTTTCAGCAAGGGCAAGGTATTTTTTAGCATCATCCCTTATTTTGAATCCCAGGCAATAACCTATGTAACCATACTGGTAATTAACAAGTTCAAGAAGCTGCTGGCTGTTCTGCGGTTTTTCTGCCTCCATCCGGTCAATCAGATTTTTCCATAAGTCCATCCGGTTTGTTATGTAAGCCTGATAAATATCCGACCTGGGAGAACCGGATAATGTGGTAAGATATAAAATAAGGAACAGAAAAACGGTTGTTAAATGTTTCGTCCTTTCCATTTGAATTTTCTGAATTTTTTGTTAATAAATGCTTTGTAAATAAATATACCCATTGAAAGCTGCAAAGGTAGAATAAAAACAATGTTGTAAAAGATACTCTGACAGCTTGCTGCAGATACAAAAACTCTTGTCAGAATATAAGATGCCAGATAAAAACACAAAAATAAAGGTGGGAGGAAAAACAGGACTGCCAGGAATCCGAATGAAGTAATAAGCCAGAACAGAAAAGCTGTGAGGAATGAACCACCGAAAAAGTCGATCACATTTTTAGAAAAACCGCTGACCGCATCGGAAAATCCGGTATACATTCTGCAGGAAATATTAACGTCACCCAGAAGACAGGCTATCCTTATGCATTTTCTTTTAAATTCCCTTGCTATGGCAATATCCTCCACCATGTTATTTTTCATCAGTTGATGGGGAAGAATTTTTTTGTAAACATCCTGTCTGAAAAACATGAATTGTCCGTTTGCGGCTGCCAGAGATGGGAAACGGAGCTTTCTTACAAGGATAAGGGGAAGCAGAGATACCAGAATAAGGTTCATATTCGGAACTGTAATTTTTTCTCCGGCTGATACAATTATCTGTTTCGGGAAGATTGAGATTAGTCCTGTATCATGCCTGTTTGTAAATGCTATGGCATTATCGATCAGTCTGTTCCCGATATGAACATCTGCGTCCAGAAACAACAGATATCTGCCCCTTGCTTTCTCTGATAGCCTGTGACAGGCATGATTTTTCCCCAGCCAGCCTTCCGGCAATCCTTCGGATTCGATCAAGTTGATGCGTTTATCGGACAGAGAATATTCCCTGACGATTCCGGCAGTCCTGTCCTCCGACTGATCATTGAAGACGATAATTTCTATATTGTTGTGATCCTGCTTTATAAGATCTTCCAGGATGTTGCCTATATTATTTTCTTCATTCCGTGCAGGGATTAAAACCGACACCATATCATCATAATTCCTTCCTGTTTCAGGCAGATTACTTCCGATGAGGAAATTAGTCAGGGCCACCAGCATCTGGAGTATTGTGAATATCAATATAAACCAGGCGATCAGTGTCATATATGGCTGGTCATTTCAATATTTGTCTTTCTGCACCGGGAATAGAAGCCGGCATATGCTTTTTCGACAGCCTGTATTGTCAGATCCTCATCAGTATATTCCCTGAAATACATGTAAAGTGAAGGCTTCTGGTCAGAAAAATAATCGATAAGACTTACAAGAAAAATAAAATGAATTTTGCCGGTTAACTTTTTAAGGATGAATTCCAGACCTTTGTCAAAGCATATCTTATCATTGTAAAGTGACTGGATCTCTCCCTGTGGGAAGATCAGGACATAATTCATGTTATCTGCAAGCAGTCCGGCAGTGTAATCGAGGGATTCAATAATGCTTCTTGCTTTTTTCTTTATCGAATAGCCTCCGGTATAGTTGAGAAAGCGGTTCTTTTCCAGCTGTTCCTCAAGCATCATGAAATAGAAGAATTTTCTGTGAAAAAGTTTCAGGTTAAGATATTCCGCCCAGAATCCATCCCACCAGCTTACATGGTTTGAAATGATCAGAATGGGCAACTGTTTGTCTTCTAAACTTCCTATGATATGTACCTTTTTAAAGTTCTTCCTGATCTTCGCAACTGTATAGAGCCTGAAAAAACTATAAACGAAAAAATTATGTTTTGCCCTGCAGATCATGGCATGACTTTATAAATGAACAGTAGGATCATAAAAAATGTTAGCTGAAGAAAGAATACAAATGCAGCGATCCGGTTTCCCCATTTTATTCCAGAAATCCTTATCCAGATATGGAACAACAGAGAAAGGAAAAACCATGAAATATAATTTCTCACAGGTGCGGTACCTCCTTCAAAGCTCCACATGTCAAGAGCAGGAGCCATTTGTTCAAGGATCAGATCGTAAAAGACCATCAGAAGCGATGCTGTAATTAACTTAAGGATATTATTTATTTTTAATTCCTCAGTAATTATCACCGTACAATAAACAAGGAAGAGCCAGTTCAGACCGATAAGGAGAGGGGTTTCAAACAACTTTATCCCCAATCCTTTTCCATAGCTGTAAGGGCCGAAAATAAGACCGCTTTTTACACCGGCCACTTCAACTATAAAACCGGTAAGGAAAATCAGAAGGAAGGGTATCAGGATCTTTTTCCTGCCTGACGGGGTGTGAAACAGAACAAGTACTATGGTACTGAGCAGAAGAGCTAAAGGAGTAAGATGAATGAAAAAACCATTTGTAACCGGAATTTTGAATCCGATAGTACCAACCATAAAGAATATTATCATAAGAAGCTTTACCTTCTTTTCTTCCTTTATTGTTTTGTCGACGATCCGGATCAAATTACTTTTCATGAGGGATAATACTCTTTTTCAGGCCGATCTTTCCAAATTTCTCCATCAACAGAAGTATCAGGAAAATAAGACTGAAACCATACATTATATCTTCAAAGGGTACTGTAAATATTCTGAAACCGCTTATTGCAGACTCATTATACCAGACCACCTCACCCTGAATAAAACTACCGGTTAAAATCCCGTTGACAAGGAAGAAGGGTATAAGGATCACGAGCCAGGTAACATAAAATCTGTTCAGAAGCCTGCTTCTGTCAAAAAATGATACCAGCAGCAATATGATCATGAATGCTGAATAAAAGGCTGTGTAGATTCTTTTATGGAAGATCACAATTAATACAGACAGGCAGGCGATCAGGATAAATGTAATTATGCGCGTCGTTCTGTCTGACAGGAATGTGTTGGGGAAGTAGCTGATAATAACATAATGGGTAAAAATACTGGCGTAAGGTATTATGATGAAGAAGAGCCATTCCTCGAGCGGGATTCCTGCAGGAATAATACCGGAATGGTACCTGGAATTGAATCCCCAGACACCGTGTTCTGTAAATAATATATCAGCACTGATAAAAATCACACCGGCAGTTATTATTGCCGGAAAGAGTGTTTTCCAGTGTTTGTAAAAAGCTACTTTCTTATCAAAGCTGAGTATAAGCGGTACTGCTACCGAACATAATTCAAGGGTCAGGTATAACGACATGGTTTCCCTAATTGAAGAATCTTCCGGGAAAGATCAGAAGTCCGTAGTTTTTGAAATCTTTTGGTGTTGCCGGTTTATGGTGCGCGGCATGAGCTTTGATTATTGCTTTCAGATATCTGTTGGACGGATTCTTCAGTATCGGGATCCTCTGATGGATCATCACATCGTGAATTGTAAAATATGTAAATCCGTACAGTGTTATTCCGGCCCCGACAGCTATCAGATCAGGACTGGAGAATAACAGGCCGGTGATGATTAGAATTATGGCCGGGGTGGCATAAATTAGGAAAAACAGATCATTCTTCTGAAATCCGGGCTTGCTGGCATTTGTACCTATATGATGATCCTTGTGTAAGGACCACAGGAACCCGTGCATCACATATTTGTGATTTGACCAGGCGACAAATTCCATGAAAAGGAAGGCAAGGATAAACAGTATGTATATCATATAGACAGTTTTTAAGCGTAAAGGCAGAATTACATAAGCTTCAGTACATTTACAAACCAGGCTTTTAATAACAAAATCAGCTTGGTAGTATCAGGAACCCGGACTCTTGTTTTAAGCAACATATCTGCAGGTGTTTTCTTAATTATGTTCAGGAGTCTGCGATAATAAAAATATGCGATCAGTACTCCCAGTTTTGAGTTTCCCGGAAGTTTTCTTATTCCGGGCACTGATTCTCTGAAATCTGATTCTATTTCTTGTGTCAGTTTTAATTTCAATGATTCATCGAATCCTTTCTCAACAAGATCATGGAAATACTTCCTGTTAAGCAATTCTGTATCATTTTTAATGTCCCTGAGGAAATTTACTTTCTGGAATGCAGCACCCAGTTTTTTTGCAGGGATCAGGAGTTCTTTGTAAAGTTCCGTGTCGCCTTTGACAAAGATCTTAAGGCACATCAAACCTACAACCTCAGCTGATCCGTATATGTACTCATCAGTTTCTTCCCTTGAATTATGATCGGTCTTGAAAAGATCAATTTTCATGCTCTTAAGGAAAGCTCTGATCAGTTCATCATCTATTTTATATTTGTTTACCGTGATTACAAATGAATTCAGCACGGGATTGAGACTGATTCCCATTCTTAAGGAATCGTCAAACTCCCTTTCAAATTCATCCAGCAGATATTTCTTGTCGAAATCGTGAAAGGTATCGACTATTTCATCAGCAAGCCTCACAAATCCGTATAATGCATAAACCGCGTCCCTGATATCCGGATCAAGAAAGCTCACCGCCTTTGAGAATGAGGTGCTGTACGACCTGGTAACAATCCTGCTGGTCTTAAAAGATATGTCAGTATAAAGATCAGCCATTCAGGTTTTTTAATTCAGTGAGTTAACAATTTTTCAGGTCTCCTTGTTCAGACAGTCATTGAGTTTTCTCAGTTCCTTAGTGATACTTTCATAAAAAACAGCAGTTTTATAAGCCATCATTATCAGCTTTATTGATATGAGCATTACTCCTGCTTCAAGTAGTATATCGTGCGTCGTTCCTTTTGTGAAAAGAGCGATTGTAAAAAGAATAAAAGTAACCAGGATTACAACCAATGATCCCGGATCGAGATGTTTTTTTATCAGTCTGTTCATATCTTAAACAATTGTAATTTTTATCATTTTTCAGCAAAATAAAAGAAATTTTAGTTTACCTTAATAGGCTAAAATTAATATTTTCATGAAGGGGAAAATCAGCAACGGAAAAATAGTTCTTATACTTCCTTTTATAAGTATAATTTTTCTTCTGACAGGCTTTACGGTAAAAATGATCTCTGTTCAGGAAGATCTTAAAAGCAAATATTCCTATAAGGATTTTGAAACGGCAAAGAAATGCCGGTCATGTCACCCCGGGACCTATGAACAATGGTCGCAGGCCATGATGTCGCAGGCTTATACCCATCACTGGGATGAGATTGAATATTTTGAACTTGCAGTACCTCATGCAGCTGCAAAGCCTGAGCTGAAAGAAGCTGTCGACGGATGTAACGGCTGCCATACTCCGCTGGCCTATATGGGTGGAAAACAGTTTCCTCCGCCAAGACCGGCAGAAAAAAGTATGGCAAATGAATCGGTTTCCTGCGAAGTGTGTCATCTTATGCAGGCTTCAACAGTTGATCCCCCGGTGAATTTCAGTTTCCTTATAAAACCCGGTATGACAAAATATTCCTACAGGGAACCGGCAGTTGAATCACCGGCTCATAAGATAGTGACAAGCGATTATTTCACTTCCACTGAGTTATGCGGTAACTGTCACAATGAAAAAAATCCTTTTGATGTCTGGGTAAAGAGTACCCAGCTGGAATGGAAAGAGGGGCCTTATTCAAAAGAGAATGTCAGATGCCAGGATTGTCACATGCCTAAGGGAGGGCCTTATCTGAATGCCCTTATGACAAAACCTTATGATGACGCAAGGCTTCATCTTTTTCACGGAGCTCATGATCCGGGAAAAGTGAGGGGTACAATAGAACTGAGGATCGAACCCGATATACGGGAAGCAGAACCTGGTGAGAAAATTGTTTTCACTGTTGCATTGTTCAACCAGAAGACGGGACATAAGTTTCCCACAGGCTCAGTCGAAGACAGAATTGCCTGGCTGCAGGTGGAGGCAGCAGATGCGAAGGGAAATAAATATCATCTGGATGTGGATAAGAAAGGATTTGAAGGGGAGGAGTATACAATATCGGGTGATTATCTTGCATATCAGGATATGGGGGTCCCGCTGGGCCAGCCCGATTTCAAAGGGGTGCAGAGAGATGGTATCCCTGCAGGAAACAGGATATTCAGAATGCCTTACCTCGATCCTGAAGGAAGGATGACAATAATGCAGTGGAATACGGCAAAACTGGGCGTGGATTACAGAATAGGACCACGTGAGACAAAAGTCGAGAGGTTCACGTTCCGACTGCCATATAATACTGCCCCGGGTGAAATGAAAGTAACGGCAACACTTAATTACCAGCTGCTTGTGAAACCTGTCGCTGATTATCTTAAAGTACCGGAAGATGAATCGGAAATTAAACTTGTAAACGAACACAGTACTGTTGTACAGATCCTTCCTTAACCAGGAATTAATCACAAAGAAAAACCCAGACTATGAAGAAGTATATTTCAATTTTAGCTGTATTGATTTTCACTCTGGCATTGTTGGTGCCCTCTGAAACATACGCTATCCCGGCGTTTGCACGAAAATACCAGATAAGCTGCCAGGTATGTCATTCCCCGGCTTTACCGCGTCTGAAGGGATTTGGTGAGGATTTCGCAGGAAGCGGATTCAGAATGACCGATTATGAATCTCCACGTCATTTCATCGAGACAGGTGATGACCAGCTTTCTCTGTTCAGGGAACTTCCCGTCGCGATGAGGATGGATGCTTTTGCTTCATATAATTTCGGGAATAAAGGTGCCGCAGATTTCAGTTCACCTTTTGTCCTTAAGATACTTTCAGGAGGTGAACTTTCAGATAAGTTCTCATATTATTTCTATTTCTTTTTTAACGAGCGGGGTACCATTGCAGGAATTGAAGATGCTTTCCTGATGTATCATGATGTCATGGGTTCAGGGATCAATCTCTATCTGGGACAGTTTGCAGTATCGGATCCACTCTTCAAAGGAGAATTAAGATATACGCTCGAACCATATAAAATTTACAGCGTATCCCCCGGCAATTCGACCACAGATCTTAAATATGACCGTGGTATAATTTTCGAAAAGGATTTCAGCACCGGGACTGCCCTTACGGGAGAGATAGTTAATGGCAACGGAATAGGGGAAGCCGATGGTAATTATCTCTTTGATAAAGACAAGTATAAAAATTTTATGCTCAGGGTAAATCAGGCAATAGGAGAGAAGGTCAGTGCAGGATTTTTTGTTTATACCGGAAAAGAATTATTGTCTGACCCTGATGCTATCCATGCCGATGTTACCGATAATATAAAAATGTACGGGCCTGATCTTGTCATTAACCTTGATGAGAAACTGATCCTGGGCTTTCAATATCTCTGGCGTTCAGATTCTAATATTTTTGATGAATCAGCCGGAGGACCGTTAACGGATATAAGGACTCAGGGAGGATTTGCCGAAATCATCTATGCTCCCCGTGGTGATATGAGCAAATGGTATTGTACAGGTCTGGTAAACCTTGTTGAATCTGATTATAACAGTTTGGATTATAGCTCTGTAACCTTGCATTACGGTTATCTGCTCAGACGAAATATGAGGGTGGTGGCAGAATTCACCCAGAGGTTTGGAAATATATCATACGGGAAAATTAATGCAGGAATCATTACGGCATTCTGATACCTGATCAATACTGTTCACTGCATCTCAATGCCAAACAACAATTTGTATGATGCAGATATATATTCATCAAGCCATTTATAAAAACCCAGGATATCCCTGTCACGTGGCTTTTTACCTGATGCTGGGGCGACAAGTTCATTGGCTCTTCTGAATATTTCATTTTCAACCGGTTCGAGGAGTTGCATAATCCCGTTATTTTCCCTGTTCAGCACCGCTGACAGGTTCAGATACTTAAGCCCTGATCCGCGTTTGACAGGGAAGCATTTATCTTTCAGCAATAATGCGGCATCACATAAAGGCGAATGTAAATCGGCTTTCATGCTGACCACATGGGGGAGATCTTTTTCTTCTGTCAACCATACGGGTACAGCAACTGTTGAAAGCGGAAAACCCGTCAGTGTCCACATGACTGTTCCCGACGGATCTTCACCTGCTTTTGTCCCTACGATACATATAACTGATGCGGACGAGTTCCTGGGAATGAAATCCTCAAAATTCACAAATTTTGCCGTCTGTCTGTCGTCCGGAAGTTCATTCCGGAGATCTGTCCCGGTAAGGGAGTGATTCAGGTTACGCGAAATATTTGAGATAAGATATTGAGGGTCATATCTATTCATGGCTGCTGCCATGTAAAGTGCCTCATTTGCCGTGGAATATCTTATATAACCATGACCCTTATCAATCGGCCCGGTAAATGAGTGATTTGTACGGATAAGGTAACCATAGGGTGCTGCTACAGGGTCATTGGCATCTATCCTGCTGAAACTGTAATGACCTGTTTCAAAATATGCTGCTCCGCCAAAAGCATCTATAACGCCAAAGTTGGTATCTACTCCTAAAGGTTTCGGCAGATCCGTCAGGAGCTTTTCAAATTCATCGATTGTCGCGCAGTTCTGAAGAGCCATTTTCATGATCCTCCCTTCCTGGTCGCCAAATTTTGCAGTGTCTCCGATATTCTTATTATAGGCAACCGAATTCATTATTGCAAAGCCCGCGGAATTATAACCTCCCCACAATTCATTGTTCCAGTTATTATCTGAATTCAGCAATCCGGCATAAGTATATTTCCCGTCATTGAATATTGCAAGGGCATTGTTGTGATTCCCTGTATCGCGGTGCTTATAAAGTATTGGCTTCCCGTCGGGAGTATATCTCCCGGATATAATGAATGTTGTACATGCACTGATATCATTTGCCAATCCGCTTGCCATGCACAGGGCAATAATTACTAAATACTTTTTCATAGTTAAGGTGATTCAGTTTTTAAAATTATATCTTTTTACTTCCCTGCGAAAATAAATCCAGAGATAAACCGAGGGGAGTAAATAGATAATATTCTGGGCAATACAGGCTCCTTCCAGGTTATACGTCTTTATCATCACAGGCATAACAAATATTGTAATTATGAGAGATAAAAGAGATTTATTCCTTAATATCTTAAGGTTTCCCAAACCTGAAAAATATTGGTCATACAGGTTTGAAACAGCAATTGATATTATACCTGGAACCAGATACAGTATATATCTTCTTACTTCACCGAATTCAGCTCCAAATACATGCTGATATACATTTCCCGGTATGAGGACGGAGATTGATAGCAGAAAAGTGCTTATAATGAAGCTTTGTCTGGCAAAAACAACTGTATCATGCCGGATTTTTACAATATCAGTACTGTTAATTACATTTGAAAAGTGAACTGCCGACATGCTGCGGCTTATTATCCAGATAGCTTCAGAGACAGCGATTACAACTGAAAAAACACCAAGATGCTTAAATCCCAGCATTTGTGCAATCATGTAATATGAAAGCCGGTAGCTGAGGAACTGGATCAGGTAATTGAATTCATTTTTAAAACCATAGTTTAAGATTTTCTTAAGATCAGGACCTTTCAGGCCGGGGATCTTATAGGGATTGCGTTTCAACAGGACTGCCAATGCGAGGAGGGAGACTGATCCCGTACCAATAAACCAGGCGTAATAATAAGTTTCAAGATTAGTGTTATCAAGGAGAAAGTATATAACACATAAGGATATCAGGATAAACAGAGGGTTAAATAAGGTAATGAGGTTATAATTCATCAGATTATTCTTCCCCAGCCAGTAAGATGTAACAAGAGTGAAAAGGGACAGGGAGAATGCCATGGGAAGCAGAACTGGAAAATACCTGAAGCCGAAAAGAAATGAAAAAAACAATGAACCAGCCAGCGAAACAATTAGAGCTCCGGCAAATCCTGCAGTTAACAGAATATCCCTGCTCAAAACCGGTGTATGGAAGGCAATTGTACTTCCGCAGAATATATTTCCGAAAATTGCAATTATTGAGATGTTTGCCAGTATAAGGGCTATCTCTCCCCTTCCTTCGCTGCCCCATAGCCTTGTGCTGGCAACTACCAGGACAAAGTTTGCTGCCAGAATCAGAAATTTGGTCAGTATGGTTCCGCTTGTCCTTTTCGATAGCATACCATCATCGATTATCCGTTATATCAACGAATCTGACAGCCTCTGAATCATATGTCCGTTTCCAGCAGTTTTTCAAGATTTTTTTTGTCAGCTTTGAATATTGTCCCGTGTCTGGCACCTTCAGGGAACGTTATTTCTTCTGAAATGTCTTTCCAGTTAATGAGATCATCAGACATCACAGCACCCATTTTATGATCCACATATTTATCAAAAAATACTATCCATTTCTTTCCCGTCCTTACCGGAGTGGGTCCTTCTGCCCAGTAATTACCGGTAATTGGTTCGGATGGCGGTGAATATGGTCCGTAAAGGTCAGGGGAAGTGGCTGTTCTGATATTCTTTTGCGGAGGATTCCTGGTTTCATCTTTAAGGAACATGATATATTTATTTCTGTCTCTGGCAATTGTGGCATCAATTACATTAAAGCCATGATCGTAAAAAAGCTTTGTTTCAGAGAAAGTGATAAAATCCCTTGTTGTTACGGAATAGATCCTGTGGTTATAACCCGAATCGCCTGCTTTTTCCGTATCAGGAAATCTGCCGGGAATAGTTGTTGACCAGAAGATAAGGAACTGTTTATTTTTTTTATCATAAAAAATTTCCGGTGCCCATGTATTGCGTGCCGAAGGTTCTTTTTCCATTACCATGAAATACTTCTGTTCCGACCAGTTTATAAGGTCCTCCGACGATGCATAACCTATTCCCTTTTCTGTCCAGCCTGCAGTCCAGACCATATGGAATGTCCCGTCATCAGTTCTTATAATGCATGGATCCCGCATAAGTTTTGATATCCCAACCTCCGGGGTCAGAAATGATTTGTCATTGTTCAGGGCTTTAAAATTATATCCGTCTGTACTGTATGCAAGATGGAGACCATCTTCTCCATTACCTTTGAAATAGGAGAACAGGAACACTTTATCTTTTTCTGCACATGACAGAACCATTGTAACCAATACCAATGCAGAAAAAAGAATTCTGCTATTCATTTTGATGATGTTTTTTTATTTATCAGCAATCCTTACCTTATATCCGTCGAGTCCGAAATAGAAAATGAATGCAAAGCAGATTAGGGGTACGATAAATCCGATAGCCATGGTTGATACATCTGCAATACGTCCCATAAGCAGAGGTATGATGGCTCCCCCTGCTATTGACATTACCAGCAGAGATGATCCTTTCTTTGTAAGAGGGCCCAGATCTTTAATACCAAGTGCAAAGATGGTCGGGAACATTATTGACATAAAGAAATAGGTTGTGAACAGTGCAATAACTGAAACCCATCCAAGCCCTGCAACCACCAGGCTCATTGTAATGACATTCATCAATGCATAAGTTGCAAGCAGTTTGTTTGGTTTGGCGAGCCGCATGAAAAGAGTGCTTCCGGTAAACCGGCCGAGCCAGAAAAGTCCCATTCCTCCGAAAGCAAGGATCCTGGATGCAGCCTGGTTACTTATTGCCGGCATCTCTTCAGTCACATAATTGATAAAAAAACTGTTTATACCTGTCTGGGCTGCGACATAGAAAAACTGTGCCAGAACAGCGAAAATAAAATGTCGGTGACGGAAAAGATTTTTCCATGTTACATTTTTGTCAGAAGTTTCATCACCTGTTGTATGAGATTCCTCCTTTATCTCCGGGAGAGTGACCCTCCAGAAAAGTATGGCGACAAAAAGCACCAGCGTTCCGATAAGCATATAGGGGAGGGCAATGGATGAGAATTTGTTTTCTCCAGCGTTATCTGAAAAAATCAACAGACCTCCTATTAATGGTCCTGCTATCCAGCCTAAACCGTTAAACGACTGTGAAAAGTTTATTCGTCGTTCTGCACTCGACGACGGGCCGAGCACCGTAGTATAAGGATTTGCGGCAGTTTCCAGACAGGTAAGGCCGCATGCTATTATGAACAGGCAGGCCAGGAAACTGCTGAATGTCTGGATGAAGGTTGCAGGAAGCATCAGAAATGCTCCGGCACAAAAAAGTGACAAACCAAAAATGATCCCTCTCTTGTATCCGAACCGGTGCATCAGCAAACCGGCCGGAACAGCCATCAGAAAATATCCGCCATAAAACACGAACTGGACCAGGGCCGACTTCGCTTTCGACATACTAAGCAACTCCTGGAAATGCTTGTTCAGTACATCGAGACATCCGTGTGCAAAACCCCAGAGGAAAAACAAACTGGTAACAAGAATAAAAGGGACCAGATAACCCTGTGTGACAAGCTTTTGCCTGTCGCTTCTTACAGAAATATCATTAGCCATATGAGCACATGTTTTTTGCTAATACAAGATTACTATGATTTCTCGTTTTTCCAAGGGTTTTGGGTTTTTTCAGTTAAATAAATGTAAATGAGGGGAAATATTATTTGTTAACTTTGAAGCCCACCTAATTTCTGACAGGATGAAGCTTAAGCATAAAATGAAATCGGTACTCAGCGGGATCTGTGTAAGGATATGGTCTGGTCCCCTTAAAGGCAAAAGGTGGAGTTTTACATCGGGTTTGAAATTTATCCGGGGTAATTATGAGCAATATAAAACAGATGCATTTCTGGAAACTTTTACCCCCGGGAGCATATTTTTTGATATAGGGGCACATGTAGGATACTTTTCATCAATTGCGGCTGTAATAAATAATGGTACAGGATGGGTTTATTCATTTGAACCCAGGCCTATGAATATACAATTCTTCAGGCGCCATATTGAAGTAAACAGTTTTAAAAATGTAACCCTGATAGATGCAGCAGCGGGACAATATGACGGATTTGTCCAATTTGATGACCGGCATGGTTCTGCAACCGGATTTGTATCGGGGAAAGGAAATATGAAAGTAAAACAGGTATCTGTTGCAGGACTGATAAAAAACGGAATGCTACCTTCTCCTGATTTCATCAAAATTGACGTGGAGGGAGGCGAAATATCAGTACTCACAGACCTTGATGAATTTATTTCCTTAAACCGCCCTAAAATGCTTGTGGCCACTCATGGAAAGGAATGCCAGGATTTTACCGAGGCTTTTCTTGGGAAAAATAATTACAGCTTCAGAATTCTGAATCCTGAAGCTGTATCAGGCGATACTGAAATTATCGCAATTCCCGGCTGATCTTAAAAGCCGTTCTTAATTCACAAACATATTTACCTTTACTTTAAATTCATCATAGATAGTTTTATCACCAAGATTATCGAAGAACGAACCTGAACCGTAGCGGACATTATACTTTGAGCGATCAACGATAATATTGGCAAAAAATCTTGTCCCCTGATTTTCTTTTTGCATCGTTGCCCTGAATTCAATCGGGTTTGTTATTCCCTTGATTGTAAGAAAACCTCTTACAACGGCAGTCCCTTTATCAAAGGGATCACTTCCTGTTATTACAAGTTTTGCAGTCGGGAATTTTTCAACTCCGAAAAAATCATCCGATTTCAAATGACCTTCGAGTTTTGCATTTGAATCATCATCTTTAATGGATGTCATATCTATGTTAAATTCTCCGGAAATAATTTTATTATTCTCATATTTCAGCCATCCATCCTTGAGTTCAATGCTTCCGGTATGCTGACCAAGAACCTTTTCTCCCAGCCAGCTAAGGGATGTCGTTTGTAAATCCGCGTTCATCATTATCTGTGCATTAATTGTAGTATCCATTATAAGCAAAGTTGTTAAGATTATTAAAACTGATTTCATATTTTCCGTTTTTTGTTTATGTGTTTAACACAATATGGACATATTTGTTCAATTTTATTCTTAAAATCAAACAAAATAATACGTCTTACTATTTCCGGCCGGTTAAAGGATTGATTTATAGACGTAGGATATTCAGGCCTCCGCTGATATCAAATATTGCGCCTGTTGAGAAATCCCAGTCACCCCGGGCAAGTGATGCCACCGCTTTACCAACATCTTCCGGATAGCCCCAGCGTTTCTGCGGCACCATTCCGTCAGCTATCAGCTTATCATAGGTATCTTTTACCTTTGCGGTCATATCTGTTTTGATTATACCCGGACGGACTTCAAATACTCTGATATTATCTCCTGCCAGTCTGTCGGCAAATACTGAAGCAGCCATGCTTAAACCTGCTTTGGATATGCAATATTCAGCTCTGTTAACAGATGTTCTGGATGATGAAATGGATGAGATGAAAATAATTACAGGTTTATAATCAGGTACCTGCTGACCAAGATACATCATCTCCCTGGCAATTCTCTGAGCAAAGAAAACAGGTCCTTTAAGGTTTATATTCATTACTCTTTCATAACTCTCTTCTGTCATATCGAGAAGATCGTTACGTTTAAGGGGCGCCACTCCTGCATTGTTAACGAGAAGATCTATTCTTCCATATCTGTCAAGAATATTTGTCACGACTTCATTCTGACAATCGGTACAGGCTATGTCAAGACCAACGGGAAAAAATTCAGAATTTCTGGCAGCGACTTCTTTACCAAGGATTTCCATACCTTCACTGTCTACAGTCCGGGCGATGGCTGCAATATCAAATCCTTCAGATGCCAGGGAAACTGCAATAGCTCTTCCAATTCCCCTGCTGGCGCCTGTAATTACTGCTACAGGTTTATTATTCATCCTTTACTATAATTAGCGGGTTTTTTACGGTTATCGGGGGTTAAAGGTAATAATTGTAACGAATTACCGCAATCTATGGCTGATTATCTTTTAAATAATTCAGGAATTTCTATCCATCGCCGCTCTTTCCAGCTTTCCATGCCTTTTTCCGCAAGCTGTACTCCTTTGGCTCCTTCGTGGAGATCCCACGGAAAGGGTTCGTCTTTAACAATATGTTTCAGGAAGAGTTCCCATTGAGCCTTGAAGGCATTATCATAATTTTCCTGTTCAGGGACTTTAGCCCACCCGTTAAAAAAATCAATTGGTTGTGGTATATCGGGGTTCCAGACCGGTTTCGGGGTGTTTCCGTAATGTTGTATATAGCAATCTCTCAGCCCGGCAACAGCAGATCCTTTTGTTCCGTCGACCTGGATGGTAAGGAGGTCATCACGGCGGACCCTTACAGTCCAGGATGAATTAAAATGTGCAATAATACCGTTATCAAGTTCAAATGTTGCATATGCCGAATCATCAGCAGTACATTTATAAGGCTTTCCGTTCTCATCGAACCTTTTATCTATATGTGTTGCTCCAAGACAGGATACAGCTTTTACCTTTCCGAATACATTATCAAGAACATACCTCCAGTGGCATAACATGTCCAGAATGATGCCTCCGTCATCTTCCTTTCGGTAGTTCCAGGAAGGCCGCTGTGCCGAAATGGTTTCTCCTTCAAATACCCAGTATCCGAACTCTCCTCTTACCGAAAGGATCCTTCCGAAAAATCCCATACTGATCAGTTTCCTCAGTTTTATGATCCCGGGCAGCCAGAGCTTATCCTGTACAACACCGTTTTTAAGGCCGGCATCACGGCATAATTCATAAAGTTCCATTGCGGTTTTTGTATCTATCGCTACCGGTTTTTCGCAATAGATATGTTTTCCCGCTTTAACAGCTTTTCTGACAGAATCAGCTCTTCTTCCTGTTGTCTGTGCATCAAAATAAATCTGGTAACTTTTGTCTGTCAGTACCTCATCAAGGTCAGTACTCATTTTTGTTATTCCTGACAGGGAACAAAGCTTTTTCAGCTTATCCCCGTTCCGTCCTACCAGAACAGGATCAGGAATGATGGTTTCGCCGTTACTGCATTTTACGCCTCCCTGCTTTATAATTTCTACAATAGATCTGAGAAGATGCTGATTGGTTCCCATTCTCCCGGTCACACCGTTCATGATTATTCCTATCGTATGCTGTTTCATAACCTGAGTATTAAACAAATTTTATATAAGAAGATGTAATATTCTGAAGAAATGCAGACTGATCCTGTTTCCAGTAAGTATTGGAAAAGATCTCGACTTCAATAAAACCGTTAAAACCTGTTCCTTCAACCCAGGATCTTATTTTTCTGAGGGGGATACAACCTTCTCCCATCAGTCCGCGATCATTAAGCATATCTGTTGTTGGCGATTTCCAGTCAGACACATGGAAGGCAAATAGTGATCCGTTTTTTCCGGAACGGATTATTTCCTTTTCCAGGTTCGGATCCCACCATAGGTGATAAACATCGACTGCCACTCCCACAAATGGGCTGTTTAGTATTTCGGCAAGGTCGTTTGCCTGTGCAAGTGTATTGATCGCCGAACGGGTATCGGCAAACATAGGATGAAGCGGTTCTATGGCCAGCCTGACTCCTGCGGATTCTGCATCAGGAAGAACAGCTGCTATTCCGTCATGGATCTGTTTACGTGAATCTTCCAGCAATTGTGAAGGATCAGCACCACAAACCAGGACGATAAGATCAGTCCCAAGCTCAAATGCTTCCTCTATTGCCCTGCGATTATCCTCTATTGCTGCTTCCCTCTTTGAGGATTCTCTTGCAGGAAAAAAACCTCCTCTGCAGAGAGATACTGTTTTGAGACCATGATCACGTAACATCCTTCCGGTCTGTCTTATATCCCTACCTGTCAGTGTATCCCGCCAGACTGTAATTCCTTTAACACCGATTTTTGAGTAATTATGGGCAGCCTCTTCTATATTCCAGGGCTTTGTGGTTATTGTATGGATACAGAGTCTCTGAAGATCGGTTAATGGTTCTGTGCTCATCTGATATTACTGAAGTAATTATAATACGTTTCCTTATTTATAATTCTCTGAAGATAAAGGCAGGCTTCACGAATATGATAATCGCCCCACATACTTGATTCACCATAAGGTATTTTACTCCCTTCCGGAATATAATCCCAGCCGTTTGGTCTGTGGTAGACTGAATGAAGAAGAAGGCCCTGATGATCTTCGCCGGTGCTTAAATATGGCTCACCGAGCAGAGTGTCAAGGACTTTAAGACCTGCCTGCCAGTAATGGTTCCCGGCTTCAGTATCACCCTTTCCCTTTAAAAAATATCCAAGGCGTAACAAACCTTGTGAAGCTATTGCTGCAGCAGAACTGTCAACGGGTTCATGATCATTATAAGGATCGGAAGCTCTGTTAAGATGGTCTTTCAGCTTTACAAGTCCCGGAGCCCCTGTATCCCAGTATGGTATTCCGTCAGGCGGACTGTTCTTTATGTAAAAATCGCAGGTAACTCCGGCTGCCCGGGATATGATTTCACTGATTGTTTTAATTTCTTTTGCTGAAGCAGATCCTGTTTCATTCAGAGTATCTATCCATTCAAGCTGCTCACTGAATCCGCATATTGCCCATGCCAGTCCGCGTGTCCAGGTTGTAAAACCTGAATAACCCTGCTGTGAATTCGGACAGCGGAAATTTCCATCCCTGGTATTAAAAACCGATTCGTGTACTGTCCGTCCAGGTTCAGTATCATAAATATCGCGTCCTTCACCATAATAAACCGAATATTTCGCGGTAGCCTCCAGATGTTCAAATGTCCGCCTGAGCAAATCAATCTTTATATCACCTTCGCCCTGTAATACATGACCCAAACGGTGACTGAGAACCAGAACCCGGCAGGTCCTTATCGTATCTACAAACAATGAATGCGCACCATTGAATGAGTGGATAAATCCACCGTCTTTGACAGGTGTCCACCTGCCTGCCTGTACAGCTCCCGAAATTTTCAGGGCTAATTCATAAAAGTTCTTTTCCCATTCATTAAATGGGATCTTACCTTCATTCATCAGCCTCAGGAGATTTCCATAAGTGCTCACATTATTGAAACCATGGTCATGTACACCTGTATGACTTACGTGAGGGGCCATCTTTTCGAGGATCTTTTTCTTCGAATATTCCAGCATTTTTTTATCTCCGGTGGCATCATACTGCAGAACGGCGGAACCGTATTGAAATCCCTGGGTCCACTCTGTCCATCCCCTGGTTGAATATTTGCCTTTCACTGTAAAAACAGGAGAACCCTGAGATTCATCATAATATTTGTCAATAAGGCTGATCTTACGCCCTGAAATATCCCAGAACTTTCTGAGCTTGTCCGAAAGATCAACCGTGCTTAGTTTTTGGTCAATGCTGATCATGGTCAATAGCGGATAATTAAAGGATAAAAATAATTAAAAATAGAAATGACTTTCACTGAAACGCGGATTGACGACATTATTGTAAATTGAACCAAAGGTATAGGTCAGTTCTATGCCTCCCTCAATCCGGTATCTTGTCTGAAGTTCCCTGAGCCGCAGTAATCTCTCGGCTTCGGTTACTTTACCTTTTTTTAGATTGAACTGGTCATTTATGTGTGCAACGCCTCCATAAACCTCGAGGGATAAACCTTTAAATATCCTGAAGTTAATCCATGTGTTCAGTTCCACCCGGTTCCTTGAAAAGTCATTCAGATAATTTGATCCGGCAAGGGCAAGATTTACAGATCCCCATTTCTTCTGGACCTGGAAAGCAATATTCAATGAATGAAGAAAAAGATTTTCTTCGGTTTTGTAATTAATTGTGGTATCAATATAGTTATTGAACTGATATCCTATGCTATAAAGGATCCTCAGCTGTCTGTGGGTGGCTTCGGAATAAGGGAATATATCATATTCCACCGATGGCAATATTTTTGTCATGAACCTGTAATTCTCGCGAGTGGAAGAACCCAGATCCCATTTCAGTCCTGCTGACCAGTGTTCACCTATGCTTTTGACAAAAAGGTTGTCAAAAGAGGTAGAGCTTGTTGAATAAGTTGTTGTTTCTGAAGAGTCGGTACCGGCAAATTCTATGAATTTTTCACGATCGAAAAAATGGTCCAGTTCCATTTCAAGCTTCAGATCGGGAGTGATCCTTGTTATTTCCAGGGAATTTCTGAAATCAAGTTCCTTATTCTCCTCTTCTGATTCGAATTGGGGCTCTGTTGACAGTTCGAATACCCAGTAATTCCATCTGTCTATTACCTCTTCGCCCTCCAGCTCTTCATTATGGCTGATCTCTATCTCGTTGAAAAGCGGAGTGCGGGCTACATATCTCATTAAACCCATTTTCAGCATGTCTGTGCGTTTTTTACGGATCTCCGTGCGGGTCTGATCAGGATTGGTCGTATATGACAATGTATCATCCATCCCCAGAAAATCTCCCTGCCCGTGGAAAGTATAGGTAAATTTTTCTCCACCACTTGCAGTATTCTGATCAGTCACCAGTATATAGACCTGTGCCTCCTTTACATCCCTTACATAATTAATGTATGGAATCTGCTGCCTGGTGAAATTCATATCACAATCATAACAATCGAGAAATACCCTGATTGCAGTTCGCCTTACAGTATCATTTTTTACTGTATTTTCCTGTGCGCATAATGTTTGAGTAAGTAAACAGGAAATGACCATGAATGGTATAATAAGTAATTTGGATTTCATTTTACAGGAATATTTTTAATCAGTTATTGGTTTGTTACTCTTCTGATTCTGTTAAATCTGCAAAATAACCAATAATACCCGAAAGACCTTTAATATTAAGAAAGGAATAAGTCCGTTAAGATTTTTTAACATCTCCCCTCCACTCACCACTCACCTCTCATCGCTCACTACTCCCCTCTCATCACTCTCCTCCTCCTCCTCTTCCATCCATTCATAAACGGGATTCTGGGGACCTTCATTCCGGTAAATTACCGCAAGGAATATTCCTGAAATGAATCCGAGCATATGAGATTCCCAGGAGATGTTTTTATATATGCCCGGGAATAATCCCCAGACCATTTCTCCATAAAGAAATACAATGAGTAATGAAAGCGCGACCAACCTGAAATATTTCCTTAATATGCCGCTGAAGAAAAGAAATGAAGCCAGTCCGTAAACAAGTCCGCTTGCCCCTATGTGCCAGGCTTCCCGGCCTCCGATCCAGACAAGAATACCTGTAATAATGAAGGTATTTGCGAATATTTTAAGAGCAATTTCAGAATAGAAATAGAAAAGTGCTGTTGACAGGAGAAAAAGGGGAAGGGAATTATTCAGTAAATGCCGGAAGTCGTCATGGATAAAAGGGGATAGGATGATCCCGGGTAAGCCTTTTAAGGAAAGGGGATAAATACCAAGTCTTGAAAGATCCGTTTCAAACAGCACTTCCGTTATTTTGGAAAGAGCCATTAAGAAAACAGTAATTAAAGGTATAATCATGCTCAGAAGGAGTTTTTTTCTTAAAAAAGCTCCTTCCGGTATAACGGAATGGTTTTCTCCGGTCATATTGAGTTCACTATCCTCTGCCGGGAAATACTATACCGGCAACTTTCCTAATACGGTCAAGTGTTTTTATCAGGTCATAGCTGAACGACAAAGGGACCATGGTGCTTTCGGTTCTGCCTTCATCTAGACATTTCATTACTTCCTCGGCCTCCCAGTGATAGCCCATTGCAGGCGGACTGAAAACAAATTCTTCTTTTTCCCGTCCATGCAGGGAAAGTGCCACTCTCTGGTTCATATCTCTGCCACGCGATACGGTAAGATTACCTTTTTCACAATATATTTCACAGCCGATACCTATTGATGTCCTGAAAGAACTGTAAAGTGAAGCCATCCTGGAGTCATGGTAGGTAAATATTACACTGAGCGATTCTTCCGAACCTGTTTGTCCGAATACTGCAGCAGCTTTTATACCTGAGGGTACACCAAGAAATGTCAATGCATCAATTACGGGATATATACCTATATCAAGAAGAGATCCGCCTCCCAGGGCGAGATTGAATTTGCGGTCATCAGGATCAAAAGGCGGAATAAAAGAGAAATAACCATCAAGGTAGTTTATCTTACCCAGCACTCCTGATTTTATTATTTCATGAGTTTTCTGGTAAAAGGGCTGAAAAGGAGGCCAGAGTGCTTCCATGAGGAAAAGATTCCTTTTCCTTGCTTCATTTATCATCTCCTTAACTTCTTTTGCATTCATCGCGAAAGCTTTTTCACAGATCACATGCTTGCCATGTCGCAGGCATAACATCGTGTGCTCATAATGAAAAGAGTGAGGTGAGGCTATATATACTATTTCGAGCTTCGGATCAGCAACAAGCTCTTCATAGCTTCCGTAATAATTACTGAAACCATAATCCCTGGCAAAAAGTGTCGCTCTTTCAATATCGCGTGACCCTACCGCATAAAGCTCTGCATTATCAAGCATCTTCAAGGCCCTGGTAAATTTCGCCGACATTTTCCCGGGTGCGAGTATTCCCCATTTGTATTTCTTCATCATATTAATATTACGTAATAAAGATAGAGATTATTACTTGTTTTTAATCTGTCATCAATAGTCTGGTGGTTTAATATGTATTATAATATGTATTAAAATACGTATTTTAATACGTATTAAGATACGTAGATAAATTATTATTAATTTCCTCTTTGATAAAGCTTTCCTTATCTGAGTGAGTTCGGAATTGCTTTTGGCCATTTCTCACATAATCATGCTGCAGGCTTACCAACAATCCTGATATTGTGCTATTTATTCACAATAATATCATGCGCGGGCAGGGGAGCCGAATTTTATTTGTATGTATATATAATTAATAATCAGCATAATATAAATAGCATAAAAATATTTTAAAAAAATTAGTACATTGTAATGCATAGTAGTAAAAAAAATATATATCTTTGCAATGAAATATTATATGTTTAAAATAGTAGTATAATTAATAAAGAAGATGAAAATAACGGTAAGCATAAATCTGGGAGGATATTCATTCAACATTGATGAAGATGCATACAGTGAACTTAAGAGGTATCTTAAAGATCTTGAGTTGCATTTTGCAGGGGAGGAGAGTTCCTCTGAAATACTTTCCGACATTGAAACCAGGATCGCGGAGCTGTTCCGTGCAAGGTTATCGTCCTACAAGCATGTTATATCCATGGAAGATGTTACCTATGCAATTTCGGTGCTTGGGAAGCCTGAAGATTTCTCAGATGAGGAAAATAATTCAGGAAAGAGCAGGTTTTCATCACCCGGGTATCACAGGATGTACCGCGATCCTGACCGCAGGATAATAGGTGGTGTCTGTTCCGGTATCGGGGCATACTGGAGCCTTGATCCGTGGATCATAAGGATAATCTTCATCGCACTCATACTTGCAGGAGGTCTGGGGCTACTTATATATCTTGTTTTATACGTAGTAATTCCCGAAGCCAAAACAACTTCACAAAAGATCGAGATGAAAGGAGATCCTGTGAATATAAAGAACATAACCGATGCGGTTAAGGATGAATTTGAGAGAGTAAGGAAGAACATGAAAATATAGGGAAAGCAGGGAGGTTGAATTATAGTGGTGTCAAATTTAAAATCTATTGTTATGGATCTGGAAAACACTAAAGCACAAATGCGTAAGGGCATACTGGAATACTGTATTCTGTCGGTAATTTCCAGGGGATCAAGCTATGCAAGCAATATTATAAGGGAACTTAAGGAGGCGAAAGTGATAGTCGTTGAAGGCACACTTTATCCTCTGCTTACACGTCTTAAGAATTCCGGACTGCTCAGTTACAGGTGGGAGGAATCACAACAGGGTCCTCCGCGGAAATACTATGAACTTACGGTTCAGGGCAAGGATTACATTGCCGATCTTGACAAATCGTGGGATGAACTGGTTGAATCGGTAAATATGATCCGTACGAGATAATAAACTGTGAAGAACTTAAACCTGCAAAATCATGGATAAAACAATAAATATAAATCTCGGCGGTGTTCTTTTTCATGTTGATGAAGAAGCATACAGGATCCTCAGGGATTATTTACAGGCTGTCAGCAACAAGTTAAGGAATTTACCGGGGGGAAATGAGACAATTGATGATATAGAATCGAGGATAGCCGAAATCTTTCTTTCGCAGAAATCAACTGCCGGAGTTATAAGCAGGGCAAATGTGGAGGATATGATTCACATTATCGGTAATCCTGAGGATTTCAGTCAGCCCGAAGATGAAAAAGCGGAACCGTTCCGTTCAAGAACCTACGGAAAAAAAATGCAGAGAAACAGTAATGACCGCATAATTGGCGGTGTTTGCAGTGGTATTGGAAATTACCTCGATACTGATCCGGTATGGTTCAGGATCTTTTTCATTATTCTGGCAATGATGTTCGGCATCGGGATACTGGTTTACCTTGCCTTGTGGGTTGCACTTCCCGCAGGTGAAGCCTTGTCTCCTTCCCGGAATTCGACAGTCAGATCCCAGGGCTATGGATTTATTTCTGCAAAGGAAGATGGTTCTTATAAGACAACAAGCGATATAGGAAATGCATTTAATGAGATCTTCAGGGCAATAGGGAAAGTCATCTGGATAATAATCAGGGTTCTGCTCATCTTATTGGGTATATCTGTTGTGGTGGCCGGATTCCTGGGGATTATAGCTTTTATAATGGTATTTGTTTTCAGGTTCCCGGGGGCATTTTCAACTGATACTCCAGGTTTTAATATTGCCTATCTGCCTGATTTTCTCAATTATGTTGTGACACCCTCTCTGGTACCATGGATAAAGGTACTGACAGCCCTTGCTGTTATTATCCCCCTGGTGGTGATGATTTATCTGGGAATAAGAATGATATTCTGGTTCAGGGCAAAGGATGGTGCATTCTTACTTACGGGTCTGGTGATCTGGGTTCTGAGTGTTGCCATATTGTCTATACTTCTTTTCAATGAAGGATTAAGCTTTGTTGAGACCGCCCGCTCGACCACTAAGGAATATTTTAAAACGATTCCGGATACACTGTACCTGAAGCTGGATTCAAAAGTCTCGGATCTTCAGTTTGACAATGAAATAAGTTTCGGTGGAGAGGGATATTATATATTCGTTAAAGAAGAAAACAAACAGATTTATATCAGACCGTACCTTGATGATATAATAGCTGGAGAAGGAAGGTCAGCATTTGTGGAAGTAACGAAACGTTCAAGCGGAAGATCAAAAACTGATGCTGCCCGTAAGGCTGAGAAGTTGCAGTATAATTATAAAATATCAGGAGATACATTATTAATTGATGAGTATTTCACTTATTCTGAAGGTTCCAAATGGTCATTTGATGAGGTAAGGGTTGATATTGTCCTTCCCCGGGGAACCATAATATATCTGGATAAGAGGGTTGATAATTTATTCAGAAATGATTATGACGATTTTGTGAGTGATCCGTCGGACAGGTATATGGTTGTTACGGAAGACGGGGTGGAATACCTCAATTCCCGTGATTACAACAATTTTTAACTTCCTGGTTTTTCATTCCTATATGTTCAGAAGATCCGGCACCAGTGATGGTGCCGGATTTTCATTATGAAAATGTCTGTAGAACCATAAGGAATTCAGTTCAGGAACAATTCATCATCATCAGATACGAACATCCTGGTGCTTTTTGAATATATTCCTTCGACAGGGTCAGGATATACAAGCTCCAGATAAAATGCCCTGAATCCCGTATCTGCATGTCCGACTATGACATTTATGGAGCCGAAATCAGCGTATTCGACATCCTTTTCCATGAATTGATTATCCCTGAAATCCCTGTCAGGTGAATCGCATATCCACAGGTTAACCTCTTTTAGTTCGGGAGATGCTTTTACCGTCAGGTCAGTTTTTTCAGCATCAGAAACAACCTGCCATTCAACAGCCGGATGATTTTTTTTATTTATACAGATATTGAAAAAAGCACTTATAGCTTTTATCGCACCGACTCCGTCGCCCAGACTATGACCTGCATTTGGTTCATAATGTATATAGTTTTCTCCCGGGATGTCATTGTAGTATTTTTTAATTGCATCCACGGGCCAGTATTCGTCATTTGTACCAATTATTATCAGTTTTGGCATTGTAAGTGTAGCCCGGTAGGAGTAAGGATCGATCATAGTTGCCAGATCTTTTCCTTCCTGGCTTTCCATGTCCTGAGCTATACCCAGTTTAACGTAATCTTCTATCTGTTCGCTGTAATCACCCCAGACCTCCTTATGATACGGTATACTGACAGGCATATTGAGCACATCTATAACCATCGGGGCAACAGCCAGTACTCTTTTATCCTGTGATCCTGTCAGCCATGTTGTCCATCCTCTTTTTGAAGCACCTGTAACAACAA
This sequence comes from uncultured Rikenellaceae bacterium, assembly GCA_964421975.1. Taxonomy (GTDB): domain Bacteria; phylum Bacteroidota; class Bacteroidia; order Bacteroidales; family VadinHA17; genus LD21. The sequence goes on along the minus strand of CAYQZL010000007.1, from coordinate 26,610 downwards.
ATCCCGAAATCCTGTGATTCAGTACTTGTTCTGAATATTCCTGTACCGCATCCATGGCTTTTATTGCGCTTTTTGTCATAGGGAACAGAAGAGGCCATGTAAAGTCCCTGTCGTTTTTAAAATTATGCAGGGTGTATGAGATAAGAGCATCCTCTGTCAGATCGCCATAAAGAGGTTGATTAGGGACCTGGGAAATAATAGCCACAACAGCATTGTTCTTTGCTGAAACCATTGTGAGCATTTTGAAAATCTCATTATCCTTATCCTGCCAGTTCGGTTCACCGTCCCTGTTGCTGCCTCCCGTGATAAAGAGCAATGCACCTTCTGACGGAGTTCCTGCAGGAGCTATGACTGTAAGCTGATGCATCCATATATATTCACGCCATTTTTGTGATGTAAGCTTCAGAACTGCAATCCTGAGACCATCGGAACTGAATTCTTCCCTTTTTTCCCATTTATACGTTTTGTCATCGGAGTTAATGTAAGCCTCAAGAGCTGTTTCGGGGGTGACAATGGTTTGATTGCCCGTACATGCATATAATGCCAGTGACAGGACAAATAACAGAAAAGTAGTAATTTTCATTATAAAAATATTTAATGAATAACAGAAACCGGATATTTCAGAAGATATTTTATGTTTATGTAAATGATTTTTCTCTTCTCCTGAGCACATAAAAAGTTGTAAATTGGTAAACAAAATTACAACAAGTTCAGACAAATGAAAAAATCCATTATCTATTATGTACTTGGTGTGATAGCAGCAGTCATTGCTGTTATCATTTTCATGAAAAGCTTTGACTGGAAATCTGTGCTCATTCTGTTGTTCGGAATAGCTTCAGCCCTGCTATTAAGGCAGGGAGCAGCGGAATCGAAGAAAAAAGAGTGATCTTTATCCTCTCATTTCCAATGGGATATAATCCCTGGCTCCATATACATTCTTGAATGCCGGCCTGATAATCCTTTTTGCAGAGAATGTCAGTTCCTCAATTCTGTGAGCGCACCAGCCTGCTATTCTGGCCATGGCAAACAGAGGTGTATATAATTCCTTGGGTATGCCGATACAGGAATAAACGAATCCTGAATAGAAATCAACATTGATACATACCACTTTGGCTGATTTTTCACCCTTGAATTGTCTGAACACTTCAGGGGTAAGTTTCTCTACAAGTGCATAAAGTTCGAATTCATCAATTTTCCCGGCTTCCTTTGCCAGTTCCATGGCCTTTTCCTTCAGCAGGGTGGCTCGTGGATCCGATATTGTATATACAGCATGACCTATACCATAAATGATACCTGTATGATCATTTGCTTCCTTACGTAAAATTTTCAGAAGGTACGATGCAACTTCTTCTTCATCTTTCCAGTTCTTTACGTTTTTCTTAATATCTTCCATCATATTAAGGACCCTGAGGTTTGCTCCGCCATGCAAGGGACCTTTCAGTGATCCGATTGCAGATGTTACTGCTGAATAGATATCTGTTTCGGTCGAACTGGTGACTCTCATTGTAAAGGTTGAATTATTACCTCCTCCGTGTTCGGCATGAAGAACCAGCGACAGGTCAACAAGATCAGCCTGAAGACTTGTATATGAACCTTCTCCCTTGATGAGATGGAGGAAGTTCTCTGCAGTTGTAAGGGTTGTCCGGGGATGCCTTATGGATAAGGTTTTCCCGTGATACAGATGTCTCAGGGCCTGATAGGAATATGCAATTATTGAAGGAAATTTTGCAATAAGGTTCAGTGACTGCTTTATCATGTTGTCAAGCATTATATCATCTGCCTTGTCATCAAGGGTATATAATCCCAGTACTGATCTGGCTAGCATATTGAGGACATCCTTCCCCTTCATTGAGAGGATCATGTCTTTTATAAAGGGATCAGGCAGGCTTCTCATTGATGCCAGCAGTGAAGAGAACTCTTCTATTTCAGTTTTATTGGGAAGGTTTCCGGTTAGAAGAAGATAGACGGTTTCGTCAAATCCGTGCCTGTTCTCCTTCTGGAATCCGTGGGTAATAGATTCGATATCTATACCCCTGTAGAGCAATCTGCCGGGAATAGCGATCACTTTTCCGTTCTCTTTATCATAGCCAACCACATCGCCAATATTTGTAAGTCCCACAAGTACTCCGGTGCGGTCACTGTTCCTGAGGCCTCTTTTAACATCAAATTTTTCAAAAAGATCATTATCTATACGGCATGATTCCCTTACCGTTTTTTCCAGATTTAAAAAGAAATCATTGTCTTTCATGGCATTAATTTTTGTTAATCAGAATTAATATTCTTTATGATGGCATCGGCAAATTCAGATGTTTTGAGAAGTACGGCATTTTGCATCAGTCTGTGGAAATCATAAGTAACTTTCTTTTCCTGAATGGTTTTTTCGAGATTTTTGTAAATACATTGTGCTGCCTCGTTCCAGTTGAGGTATTCAAGCATAAGTGCACCCGACAGGATAACCGATCCGGGATTGACCTTATCCTGTCCTGCATATTTCGGAGCGGTACCGTGAGTTGCTTCAAAAATTGCATGTCCGGTATCAAAGTTTATATTGGCTCCGGGTGCTATACCAATACCTCCGACAATTGCAGCAAGGGCATCTGATATATAATCACCGTTAAGATTCAGAGTTGCAATTACAGAATATTCTTCAGGCCTTGTAAGTATCTGCTGGAGAAAAGCATCAGCAATTACATCTTTGATTAACACCTTGCCCCGACTGACAGCTTCGGCCTGAATTTCATCGGCTTCTCTTTCATCTTTAAGTTCAGCAATCTTTTTGTACTGCTGCCATGTAAAGACTTTATCTCCGAATTCCCTTTCGGCAAGTGCATATCCCCACTTCATAAAAGCCCCTTCCGTAAATTTCATTATGTTACCTTTATGTACAAGTGTTACCGAAGGCAGCTTTCTTTCAACAGCAAATTTCAAAGCCTGCCTTACAAGTCTTTCAGTGCCCTGTACTGATACAGGTTTAATACCGATTGAGGATGTTTCCGGGAAGCGGATCTTTTTTATCCCCATTTCATTTATCAGAAAATTCTTCAGCTTTTCTGTCTCAGGTTTCCCGTGAAGATATTCGATCCCGGCATAGATATCTTCAGTATTTTCCCTGAAGATATGCATATTGACCAGTTCGGGTTTTTTAACAGGACTGGGGACGCCCGTAAAATATCTTACAGGTCTGTAGCAGGTATAAAGGTCCAGTTCCTGTCTGAGTGCAACGTTCAGTGATCTCATTCCTTCACCCACAGGTGTTGTGAGAGGACCTTTTATCCCGACCAGATATTCCCTGAAAATTTCAAGAGTTTCTCCCGGCAGCCAGCTCCCGGTTATTGTAAAAGCTTTTTCTCCCGCCAGTACTTCTTTCCAGGTAATTTTTCTTTTATCACCGTATGACTTTTTTACGGCTGAATCCAGGATCCTTGCTGAAGCATTCCAGATATCCGGTCCGGTTCCGTCTCCTGTTATAAAAGGTATTACAGGGAAATCAGGAACAACCAGCTTCCCGTTCTTAAATCTTATTTTTTCACCGTTCATCATATATCTTCATTAGTATTCACCTGATCACCCTCTCTCCACTTCCCCTCTTCTCCTCTTCCCCTTTTCCCCTCTTCTCCTCTTCCCCTCTTCTCCTCTTC
>CAYQZL010000007.1:0-22872 GCA_964421975.1 uncultured Rikenellaceae bacterium | reverse complement strand
CCTCTTCTCCTCTTCCCCTTTTCCCCTCTTCTCCTTTTCCCCCTCTCTACTCCTCACCTCCTCAACTCCTCAACTTCTCACCAACTCACCCACTTATCTCCCCTTATCACCGCGCCGTCTGATAAGATTAAGTGCGCTTCCTGCTTTAAACCATTCTATCTGGGATTCATTATACGAATGGTTTGCCAGAATGGTTTCCCATGTTCCGTTTTCATGGCGAAGGATCACATTAACAGGTTTTCCCGGTGCGAATTCCTTCAATCCGGTTATATCAATCTTATCAGTCTCCCTGACCTTGTTATAGTCATCCTTATCGGCGAATGTAAGAGTAAGGATTCCCTGCTTCTTAAGGTTTGATTCATGGATCCTTGCAAAGGATTTAACAATTATGGCTCTTACATTTAGGAATCGGGGTTCCATTGCTGCATGTTCACGTGATGATCCCTCTCCAAAATTCTCTTCACCCACAACCACTGAACCAAATCCTTTCCTCTTATAGGATGATGCGACAGCTGGTACCGGTTCATATTTCCCGTTCAGCTGATTCAGTATTAAATCCTGTTTATCGTTATAGGCATTTATGGCGCCTGTCATATAATTATTGGAAATGTTCTCAAGGTGGCCTCTGTATTTGAGCCATTTACCTGCCATTGAAATATGATCGGTAGTACATTTTCCTCTGGCCTTTATAAGCAGGAACAGACCGGTCATATCCCTGCCGTCCCAGGGTTTGAACGGGACAAGCATTTGCAGCCTTTCTGATCTCGGATTAATTATTATCCTGACCTCGGTTTTTTTCCTGGATCCTTTTAACTGTCCTGACTGGCTTTTTACGAATCCTTCAGGAGGAAGATGCTGTCCCCGTGGCTCGGGCAGATTTATAGGTTTTCCATCTGAACTGATAAGTGAATCAGTAAGCGGATTGAAAGTAAGTTTACCCGCAATGGTCAGAGCAGTCACTATTTCAGGAGATGCGACAAAGGCATGTGTATTCGGGTTGCCATCTGTTCGTTTCGCAAAATTGCGGTTAAAGGAATGAATAATGGTGTTTACGGGATGGTTTTCCATTCCTTTTCGGTCCCACTGACCTATACATGGTCCGCAGGCATTTGAATAGATCTCTCCACCGATTTCTCTGAAGAGGCCAAGCAAACCGTCCCTCTCAGTTATTTCACGGATGAGTTCTGATCCGGGAGTGATCTTTAATTCTGCTTTTGATATCAGTTTTTCCCTGAGTGCACTTTTTACCACTGAGGCTGCTCTTGAAATATCCTCATAGGATGAATTGGTGCATGAACCGATCAGTCCGGCAGAGATGTCAACCGGCCATTTATTTTTTTCTGCAGCTTCTTTCATCATTGAAAGAGGGGTCGCAAGATCCGGTGTAAACGGTCCGTTAATATACGGTTCCAGTGCCGACAGGTCCAGTTCAAGGTAATTATCGAAGTATTTCTGCGGGTCATTATATACTTCAGGATCGCCTGTGAGGTGGGGTTTAACTGCAGAAGCCATTTCCGAGATTTCATTTCTGCCTGTTGCAGTAAGATAATCAGCCATTGACTGGTCGAATCCGAAAATTGAGCAGGTGGCTCCCGTTTCGGCGCCCATGTTACAGATCGTAGCTTTTCCTGTTGATGAGATTGATTCTGCTCCGTCTCCGAAATATTCTATAACCGATCCTGTTCCTCCTCTTACAGACAGCATTCCGGTGATTTTAAGAATAACATCTTTAGGAGAGACCCATCCGCTAAGTCTGCCAGTAAGATTTATACCGATAATTTTTGGGAACCGGAGTTCCCAGGGAAGTCCTGCCATTACATCCACTGCATCGGCTCCGCCCACTCCCACAGCTATCATTCCCAGTCCCCCGGCTGTTGGTGAATGTGAATCGGTCCCGACCATTAATCCACCCGGATAGGCATAATTCTCAAGAATGATCTGGTGAATGATACCTGATCCCGGTTCCCAGAAATCGATATCGTAAGCCATACCGGCCGACCGTAGAAAATCATATACTTCCCGGTTGTTTTCAAGAGATTTTGAAAGATCGCTTTCAGCTCCGCAGCAGGCAGTAATAAGGTGGTCGCAGTGAATTGAAGAAGGAACGGAAGTATTCATCCTTCCGGCCATCATAAACTGAAGTACCGCCATCTGTGCCGTTGCATCCTGCATTGCAACTCTTCCGGGAGCAAATTCAGCATAATCAATTCCTCTGATATATACAAGGTTTCTGGTCTGGTCCCATAAATGACTGTATAACACTTTTTCAGTGAGTGTTAACGGCCTCTTCAGGTATTCTCTGATTCTGAGGATCCTGCCAGGCAGATCATCATAATGCATTTTTATCCTTTCAAGATCAGGATTCATACTCTTGATTTTATTGTGTTATATATGGTCAGGACCTGATCTGTCCGTCTCCCTTAACTATCCATTTACAGGTCGTGAGTGCTTCAAGTGCCATGGGCCCTCTTGCATGCATTTTCTGTGTTGATATCCCTATCTCTGCACCTAAACCGAATTCGGCACCATCAGTAAATGCAGTTGATGTATTGATATATACAGCTGCTGCATCTGTCATTTTACAGAAAAGCTCCTGCCGTTCCCTGTTCCCGGAGATAATTGCTTCACTGTGCCTTGAACTGTATTTAGCAATGTGTTCAAGAGCTTCATCAAAGGTAGAAACACTTCTGACAGACATCTTATAATCAAGGAATTCCGTACCGAAGGACGCTTCTGTTGCTTTATAAAGGAGATTATCCGGGTATTTTCCCTTCAGAGCCTGCAAGGATTTTTCATCTGCATAAATGATCACATCAGCTTCCTGTAAGAGACCCACGAGATATCCGAGATCATCGAGACGGCTTTCATGTATTACCAGGCAGTCAAGTGCATTGCACACACTTACCCGGCGTGTTTTTGCATTGTTAATCACTTTCCTTCCGGTCTCGCGGTCTCCGGATTCATCAAAATAGGTATGGCATATTCCTGCACCGGTTTCAATAACAGGTACCGTAGCATTCTTACGAACGAAATCTATCAGGTTCTGACTCCCTCTCGGGATAATCAGATCGACAAATCCTGTGGCATTGAGAAGTTGAGAGGTCTCCTCCCGGCCCGGAGGAAGAAGGGAAATAATATCTCCTGTTATATCAAAACTCTCAAGGGTATCCTTTATTATTTTAACTATTGCAGTATTTGAATAAGCAGCATCACTTCCACCTTTAAGAATACAGGCATTCCCCGATTTAAAACACAGTGAAAAGACATCAAAGGTCACATTTGGCCGTGCTTCAAAGATTATTCCTATCACACCGAAAGGGACACTTACTTTCTGGATCCTCAGGCCATTTGATTTTACATGATCGTAACTGATCTTTCCGAGCGGAGAATCCAGACCTGCTACATTCCTTATATCTGATGCAATGTTTTTTATTCTTGATGGAGTAAGCTGTAACCTGTCATATTTCGGATCATTACTGTTCATCAGGGCAAGATCCTTCTCATTTTCTTCAACTATATAAAATATGTTTTCCTCAGTTTTATCCGCAAGATGATTCAATACCCTGTTGATGGTTTGTGTATCCAGGTTGTTCAGTTTCCGGCTTGCAGAGAGTGCTGATTGAAATATTGGCTTACAATCCATGTTCAGGAATTAATAGTAACTACTTCAGGTTTTATCATTTATCAATAAATAATCATAATGGACAAGTGGTTTTTTTCTTTTTTCACCCAGATACAGTTCTGCTTTTTCAGAATCATATTGTGATTTGCCAAGGCCGATCTGTTTTCCTTTTTCATCGTAAATCCTTATAATATCTCCTTTTTTAAAGAAACCCTCAACTTTAGAGACTCCGATCATAAGAAGACTGGTGGCTTTTTCTCCGAGCAATGCTTCTTTTGCACCCTTATTGATATAAACCATACCCCTTGCGAATGTTTCCGAGTGTGAAAGCCATTTTTTGACTCCTGTTTTCTTTTTGTCGGCAGCAATAAATCTTGTACAGGGGACGTCATTCTCGCGGATTATATCTGTTATTATTGAGTCGCGTGTGCCATTGGCAATGTAAACATCTATCCCTTCCGACGCTATTTCCCTGGCAATAGAGCATTTTGTAAGCATACCTCCTCTTCCGAAACCCGATTTTGATGTATTTATATACCGGCTCAGATCATCGAAATTTCCATTGACTTCTTTTATCAGCTGTGAGCCGGTATTTCCCGGGGTACCGGTATATATACCATCCACATTTGAAAGAATAATCAGTGAACCGCAATCCATCATCGAAGATATCATTCCCGATAATTCATCATTATCGGTGAACATAAGTTCTGTAATGGAAATTGTATCATTTTCATTTACCACAGGTAATACCTTATTGTCGAGCATCGCCGAGATGCAGTTTTTCATGTTCAGATAATGCATCCTGTCCCTGAAGCTGTCCTTTGTTGCAAGCAGCTGTCCGGCCGGGATTCCATATTTCCCGAACAAAAACTGATAGGTTCCCATTAGTTTTACCTGACCTATGGCAGCCCATATCTGCCGTGCCGATATAATACCGGTTTTTTTTGACGGACTTACTTCACTGCGTCCGGCTGCAACCGCTCCTGATGTTATAAGAATTACTTCAATCCCCTTTTTATGAAGAATCGCAATCTCTTCAACAATACGCAACATGCGGCCTGTATTCAGAGATCCGTCTCCTTTTGCTATAACATTACTACCTACCTTTATAGCAACCCTGCTGAATTTTGGATTTATATTTTTCAAATTATTAATAATAAACCCTGAATTTAAATAAAATGCTGCAAAATTAACAGTTATTATTAGTATTTTACAGAAATAACATAATTTTTAGAAATTATTAAAATACATAAATCCTATAATTCATATTTATAACACCCATGATATGAAAAATATGGTATTTTTAATAATTATGATATTGCATGTAAAGGAATCATAATGCAATCTGAGTGAAATAAATGTAATGGAATAGACATGATACGTGTAAATATTTTTTTTGTAACAATACTGTTGTTGTCAGCTTGTTCCGGGAAACCTGTTCCTGAAAAACTGCAGCCTGGATATGAAAAAATGAGGACAGGATTTCAGGATCCCCCTCCCTTTGCCCGCCCGAAGGTATACTGGTGGTGGCTTAACGGGAATGCTGATACGGGAAGATTAATTGCTGAAATGAGAGAAATGAATAAATCCGGTATTTCCGGATTCGATATTTTCGAGATAGGAGTACCTGCATCAGATGTTATGGTTGAAGCAGGTCCAGCATTTATGAGCGATGAATCTCTGTATTTAATAAAAACAGTATTGGAGGAGGCAGGTACACTTGGAATGGAAGCGGGACTGAACATGGCAAGCAGCTGGAATGCCGGAGGGAGCTGGATCAGACCGGAACATGCCGCAAAATCAATATATTTTTCAGAAACGAAATTAAACGGGAAAACCGGCAGGATCAAACTTCCGTTTCCTCAGATCTCAGAGAAGGATTCGCGTGGCAGGGCAAGAAGGTTAGAATATACAGAAAACGGAAAGCCGGTATGGTACAGGGATATTGCGGTTGTGGCAGTACCTGCAGATACTGATCCGGGACAGATTGATACTACAAGGATACTTAATCTGACTTCACGCTTTGATCCCTTATCGGAAGAGCTGGATTGGACCTTAACAGATGGAGATTGGAATGTTTACAGGTATGTCTGTTCAAATTCGGGGGAGCAACTCATGATGCCCAGTAAAAATTCTGCAGGTCCGATAATTGATCATTTCGATTCAACCGCAACTGAATTTCATTTCAATTATATTATAGACAGGTTAAAAACAGTAATACCGGATATTAAAAATTCGGCATTAAAGAGTCTTTACCTTGCAAGCTATGAATCAACCGGTACAGTATGGACACCCACTCTTCCGGATGAATTCCGGAGAATAAACGGGTATGATATTTATAAATTCCTGCCTGTTTTATCCGGTCCTTCTTCCTTTGAAGGAGGGGCTTCTGTCAAATTTATGGCAGATTTCAGGAGGACCTTATCGGAACTTATGATAAACAATTTTTATAAAAAAGCCAGGGATATAGCAAATATTAACGGGCTGATGATCAACAGCGAAGCAGGTGGCCCGGGTCTTCCTCTGCACAATGTGCCGGTAGAGCCCCTGAAAGCTCTTGGTACACTGGATATCCCAAGAGGAGAATTCTGGATCAATCATAGCCGGCTGAATGAACAGGGAATTGATATACTCCGTGTGGTGAAAGAAGTGTCAGCAGCTTCACATATCTATGGAAGAGGAATTGTTGAAGAGGAAGCCTTTACCACATTCCAGCAGTGGCAGGAAGCTCCTGTTGATATGAAACCATTGGGCGACCGTGCTTTCTGTGAGGGACTTAACAAGGTGGTTGTCCATGGATTCAGCCATAATCCTCCCGGGACCGGCAATCCGGGCTATGTCTATCATGCCGGAACTCATTTTAATGATAAAAGAGTCTGGTGGCCAATGGTCAGACCTTTCAATGAATACCTGGCACGGATTTCATTTATTGCCAGGAAATCCAGTTTTTACGCCGATGTGTTGTATTACTACGGTGACAAAATTCCAAATTATGCCGGTCATAAGAATGGCCGCTTCGTCGTTGCTCCGGGTTTTGACTATGAGGTCATTAACACGGAGATACTGATGAAACTCGTGTCTGTGAACGGGGAATTGGTACTTCCCGGCGGAGCACGATTTAAAATCCTGTGCCTTGAAAATGAAGGTGAAATAAATTCCGGTGTTCTTTTGAAATTAAAAGAGCTGGCCGGTTCGGGCGCACTGATCATTGGTGAAAAACCCGGAAAATTTACCCGGCTGAAGGATCCCGGAGATACTACTGACTATCAAAACCTGACCGACAAACTATGGATAGATTTCAGTAATCGAAGAACAAGCAGGGTGTTGCCACGGTCAAAGATTATTTCAGGTATTTCCCCGGAACAGGCTCTTTCCAAAATCAATGTAGTTCCTGATTTCACATATAAGGATGACTCATTTTACTTCCTGGACTATATACATTATGAATATGATGACCTGCATTTTTATTTTGTAAGAAATACACAGTCTAAATGGCTCTCTTATAATTGCAGCTTTCGTCAGACAGATAAAGTGCCGGAAATATGGGATCCGGTCACAGGTAAAATATTCCCGGTGCCGGTTTATGACCAGAATAATGATTACATCACCATTCCGGCTGCTTTTGCGCCTTACGGATCATTTTTCTTTGTATTCAGGGATGGAATACCGGATAAACATTTTACAGGCATATCTGACAAAGACTCCCTCCCGCCGGCTATTTCCTATGGAAGGGAAGGATTCAGTATTCTGGACAACGGGATCTTTCTCCTTTCATCTGAAGACGGGGATCTTACTGTCAGCAACAGAGTTAAAGTCCAGGTTGTTAATGGCGCCTGGGAATTGTTTTTCCCGGAGGGGCAGGATACACCCCGGAGGATCATTTTACCGGAGCTGATCTCATGGACAGACAGTGATATACCTTCTGTCAGATATTTTTCCGGTATTGTCAGGTATGTCAAGACATTTCACTATGATGTAAATTCTGTATCTGGTCAAGGGTACAGTATTTTTCTCGATCTGGGAGATCTGTCAAAGATCGCTAAAGTAAATCTGAACGGTAAGGATCTGGGGACAACATGGACCTTCCCCTTTCGCTTTAATGTAACTGAAATCCTTAAGAACGGAGACAATGTTCTGACAGTGGAAGTTGCCAATACATGGTCCAACAGGCTTACCGGAGATGCAATCACGGGTCAGAAATACACAAATACAAATATCAGTACCACCATTATTCCCGGACTTGATAAAATATATATTCCATGGAAAGAGGTTCCCCTGATCCCTTCAGGATTGTTCGGGCCGGTGTCTTTGATGACCATTCCCCGCATCAGTATAGAGGATTTACCTTAGGATTTCTTTTATTAGTCTGAAATAATCTGCAGGATATAAATTTTAAATACGGATTCTTTTATTCTTTGTCTGAAAAATATAATTTTAGGACTTAAGTATTATTACTACCTGATTTATTAATTATTAAAATTTTTACTCTATGAAACAATTTCTACTCATCATTGCACTTTTATGGATTTTAGATTGTCATGCCCAGAATTACCTGGTTAATTTTAAGGGAACGGGCGAATCTTCTGTAGTAAATACAGTAAAGGTTGAGAATCTTACAACTGGAGAAATACGTAATCTGGCCGGTACAGATATTCTCCGGCTTACCATGCCGACCGGGATCAACGATGCCTATGACAATGCGGGAAGCGGAATTAAAATATATCCGAATCCCATGACAGAAAATTCAATACTAAGGTTTTATCCTCCGGCTGATGGTAATGCGGTTTTATCCATATACGATATATCAGGCAAAGCTATTTTCCAGCAGGGTACCTATCTTGAGAGCAGGGAACAGGAATTCAGTCTTTCGGGCCTGCCCGGAGGATTATATTTTGCAAATATCAGAGGTGATGGATTTTCTCTGACAGGAAAGATTCTCTGTAACGGAAATCTCCGGGGCGGGATTAATATTGTCCGGATTTCCGATCCGGATAAAGTAATTGAAAGAAAAATCCAGAGTGGCAATGTTAAAGGTATTCAGGCTACCATCGACATGCCATACAACACCGGTCAGTATCTGATATTCACAGGCAGTTCAGGTGATTTCAGTACAATTGTTACTTCAACCTTTTCATCGGACAAAGAGATAACTTTCAAATTTGTGAGTTGTAAAGACGGCGATAACATTAATTATTCTGTAGTTGAAATTGGTACCCAGATCTGGATGGCATCAAATCTCAGAACTACAAAATACAGTAATGGTGATCCGATTGGGACAACCACACCTCAAACGCTTAATATTACCTCTGAAACAAATCCAAAGTATGAATGGATATATTACGGATATCAGTTAGTAATTGATCCTGTAATATATGGCAGATTGTATACCTGGCATGCTGCAACCGATACCCGCAATGTATGTCCGGCTGGCTGGCATTTACCTTCCAGGACTGAATGGAATACCCTGCTGGGTGTACAGGGTGGTGCTTCAGTTGCAGGAGGTAAGCTGAAGGAAACGGGCCTTACACATTGGGCTTCTCCTAATGAAGGTGCAACAAATATTTCAGGATTTACAGGAATTCCGACTGGCAACCGGGCCCCGGCAGGCGCCTGTAACAGTTACACTACAGTAAGCTCTTTATGGTCATCTACTGAAAGAGATAATACTTATGCATGGTACTTTGCGCTTGGGTATAATTATGCGGGAGCTTATACTGATGTCAATACCGGTAAGAGTGTCGGATTAGGTATTCGTTGTGTAAAAGATCAGTAAATGATCAGAAGGATATTTCTTAAACAGTTAACGGCTGGTTCGGCCGCACTGATTGTGCCCCATAGGTTATGGTCATTTGGAAATTTACCAGATTATAACAATCCGGGCAGGGATCTGTATGAACTGTTTAAGAACCCCGGTCTGAATTATCATCCTTTCGTTCGCTGGTGGTGGAACGGCAATAAGGTTGAAGCCGTTGAGCTTATCCGGGAACTAAGATTATTAAAAGAGGCAGGAATAGGTGGTGTGGAAATAAATCCTATAGAATTTCCGGCGAGGTTCGAAGGCGATGATCTCGGTAAGCCTTCCCTGAAATGGTTGAGCGATGAATGGATCGAAATGCTCAGGATTGTTTTTAAAGAAGCAAAATCCCTGGGAATGACCTGCGACCTTATAGTCGGTTCCGGCTGGCCTTTCGGCGCGGAATATCTGGAAGGAGAGGAAAGGAGCCAGATAGCGGTCATTTCTGTCAAGAAACTTACAGGACCTGTCGATTACGAGATCTCCGAATTTGAGATTTTTAAGGAAGCTGATCCTGCTGTAAGCTCTCCTTTCCCGGGAAGGACCCCGGAGCTTTTATCCCTTTATCTTGTTCCCGATCCGATTGAAAGCATTGATGATGTTTTGGATCTTACCGGGAAAAAAGTAAACGGATCTTTCAGGATTTCAGTTCCTGCAGGGAACCATGCCCTTTATGGTCTGGTTAAGATATACGGATTTATGGAGGTGATTAATGGTGCTCCGGGAGCAACAGGACCTGTTCTGAATCACTATGACCGCGATGCGGTAAGAAAGTATCTGAAAAATATGTCAGATACAATAGAGAATAAGATAGGACCACTTTCCGGTCATATCCGGGCTCTGTTTACAGACAGTATGGAACTGGAGGGGGCAAACTGGTCTGCAGACCTGATGACGGAATTCATCGAAAGAAGAGGCTATGATATTTTCCCTTACCTGCCGTTCGTGCTTTTTAAAACCGGAGCGATGGGGAATATCACTGACTTTAAGTATGGTGTGAATATATCTCCGGAATTTGACAATATGATCCGGAGGATGAGATATGATTTCGAGATCACAAAGGCAGAGCTTCTCGAGGAACGTTTCATAAAGACATTTACCGGATGGTGCAGGGAGCTTAATGTGAAATCACGTGCACAGGCCTACGGCAGGAGTTTCTTTCCCCTGGAAAGCAGTTTTCATTACGATATTCCCGAATGTGAGTCCTGGACAATGAACTGGCTGAAGCATAAGGTGGGTGAGGAGATGCCGGAAGAAGACTACAGACGCGGAAGAGCATATACAATGATAAATAAATATGTTTCTTCTGCAGCCAGTCTGTCGGGTAAAAGGCTCGTTAGCTGTGAAGAGATGACCGATACCTATACGGTTTTCAATACTTCACTTGAGAATCTCAAGATAGGAGGAGACCAGAGCACCATTTCCGGAGTCACACATTCAGTTTTCCACGGATTCAATTATTCACCCCCTGAAGCTCCATATCCCGGGTGGATCCGCTATGGTGCATATTACAATGAAAAAAACACATGGTGGCCCTGGTTCAATCTGTATAATGAGTATAAGGGGCGACTTTCGGCATTGCTGCAGAATGTGAACATGTATACAGATATCGCAATCATTCCTCCCAATGATGATATGTGGAGCCTCATAGGATCACAGATGGAACCTTTTCCTTCAATTACACACATAGACTGGTTTACACTTGTCTGGGAGGCGATTAACAAAAATGGTAACGGATGTGATTATGTATCCGGAAAAGTCATCCGGCAGGCTGTCATTAAAAATGGCTATATGCAATATGGTCCGTGTAAATATCATACGCTCTTTCTTGTGCATATAGAATCACTCGATTCCGGAACTGCACAGAAAATCCTTGAATTTGTGAAATCCGGTGGCCGGACATTCTGCATTGAAACATTTTTTTATAAATCATCAGGATGGAAGGATCATGAAATGCGGGATAAGGAAGTGAATGATATAGTGTCGGAGATGAAAAAATACTCTGACCGGTTCATTCTTCTGAAAAAACCTGAAAAAGAATTCATAAACTGGTACAGGAATATACAGTTCCAGTATAATATTATTCCTTATCTAAGAATTGAAAAACCTGATCCTTATGTGATGCAGAATCGCTACAGGCCTGATGACGGTTCCGAGGTTCTTTATATTATAAATTCCCATTTGCATAATTCCTGGCGATCAAAAATCACATTTTCAAAAGTCTTCACAGGAAAAAAATATTGTTGGATATGGGTCCCTGAATCCGGAGAAAGGTACAGGATTAATCCTGCAAAGGATGGTAGTCTTGATATCGAACTCGGACCGGCTGAATCCCGATTATTCGTTTTTGACAGGAATAAAAACGGTCCCCTGTGGGATCCTCTCCCTTCAGCGGGAACTTCCGGACTTAGACTTGATACAGGATGGAGTGCCGAATTCAGGCATTGCCGGAACGAATCTGCCCGAAAATTTCAGATTGGCACCTTGAAAGATCTTAAGGATCTGCCGGAATTTACAGACTTTGCCGGTATTGTTATTTACCGGAATACTTTCATTGCTGATAATCTGCCTGCCCCGGTTATAAATCTCGGGAAAGTATGGGGTGTTTGCGAACTGAAGATCAATGGAATAGATTGTGGTGCAAAATGGTATGGACGGAGAATATATGATATTAGCAGATGTATCAGGGCAGGTCAGAATGAAATCGAGATTAAAGTTGCCACGTCAATGGGAAATTATATGAAATCCCTGACTGATAATCCGATTGCCCAATACTGGACGAATGAGAAGAATAAAGTTCAGCCTCTTCAGTCCATGGGTCTTATTGGACCTGTAAGTGTTTATTCAAAATAATCAACACATTCACAATATCAAGAATACAGAGACATGAAAAAGCGAAACATAGTTCTAGCGTTAATTTTATCCTGCATTTTCCTTTCAGCCGGGGCAAAGGATTACAACGCATCAATGTTCGGAGTAAAATCGAATGGCACAACACTCAATACCAATTCGATTCAGAAAGGCATTGATTACATAAGCGAAAACGGTGGTGGCAGGCTTGTATTTTACGTAGGCCGCTATTTAACGGGTACGATCTATCTGAAATCGAATGTAACCATTCAGCTTGAAGAAGGAGCAATACTTGTTGGATCACTTAATCCGCTGGATTATGAGCTGAATTATAACTGGACTGCCCTGGTTTTTGCTCTCGATCAGAAAAACATCGGAATCACCGGCAAGGGGGTGATTGACGGACGGGGATTTCAGGTAGCAGGTAATCTTGTTGATCTGATACACAAGGGAGTTATAAGCGATCCTTTGCGTTATGACCGCCCGAGAGAGACCATCAGGCCGCAAAACATATATTTCAGGGGATGCAGCAATATTCTTATCCAGGGAATTCTCCTGAAAGATCCCGGAAGCTGGAACCAACAGTATGACCAGTGCAGGAATGTAATCATTGACGGCATATCAGTTGACAGCAAATCATACTGGAATAATGACGGGATAGATATTGTTGACTGCGACAGTGTGAAGGTAATTAATTCATATTTTGATTCGGCTGATGACGGCATATGCCTTAAATCCCATTCACCGGATTTTGTCTGCAGGAATGTTTATATCAATAACAATACTGTAAGGACCAGTGCAAACGGGATAAAATTCGGAACTGCTTCATACGGGGGATTCAGTAATATTAAAATTATAAACAATCTGGTTTTTGACACTTACAGATCCGCCATCACCTTTGCTGCTGTTGACGGAGGATTTGTTGAAAATGTCATTGTCGACAGTCTCAGGTCAATAAATACGGGAAATGTTATTTTTCTTAGGATAGGAGAGAGACGGGAGGGCAAAAAAGGCAGGATGAACAATATTTCAATTTCAAATGTCTATGCGGAAGTCCCTTCAGGCAAACCTGATGCAGGGTATAACTATGAAGGGCCGGTTGAGGATCTTCCCCGTAATATCTCTCCGTCTGCTATTGTCGGAATGCCTGATGCAATGATTGAAAATGTGGTGCTTAAAAATATTGAAATACGATACCCGGGTGGGGGAAATCCTTTTTATGCTAAAGTGGGACTTGATGAACTGGATAAAGTACCGGAAATGGCTGCCAGTTATCCTGAATTTTCAATGTTTAAGGAACTTCCTGCATGGGGATTCTATCTCCGTCATGCGAAAGGGATTAGCTTCGATAATATTTCACTGGCATGTGAAAAAAAGGATTACCGGACGGCCGTGGTAACGGATGATGTACATGGGATCAGAATTACCGGTCTGAAAGTAAAAGAACCCGGACCCAAAAAGGATCCGGTATATTCATACAGGTCAACTGAAGTGACTGTAAACCGGTAATATGAATTTTATTTTTATATTCGGTTTAATATTAAAGTCTTTTAACTTACTTTGTAAACATTAGCTGATCGGTCAACATAAAATTACCACATAATGAGTCCGTTTTTTGCAATTACCAAATCAGAGACATGGAACAAGGCTGTCAGAAGTACAAAGAAATTTTTCCGGTGGATAATTACAATATTGGTTATTGTTCTGGCTGTATTTATTTATATCAAGTATTTCTATACTTACAGTGAAGGTTACAGGGCCGGATTACTGCAGAAATTTTCAAAGAAGGGGGTTATTTTTAAAACCTATGAAGGAGAGATGATCCTGAGCAGTGTTGCTACAAACAAGGAAATAGCCATTGCATCAGAAAAATTCTTTTTCACAATGATCAACAAGGATCTTATACGGCAGTTTGACACACTACAGGGCCAGAATGTTATTGTGCATTATATTCAGAAAAATGGTTCAGTTTTCTGGCGCGGAGATTCCAAATATCTTGTCGACTCCGTTCAGGTAAGGAATTAATCAATTAAGCTGTAAAGTCAGATTACTTTTTTCAGTATACCCATTACACCGCGAATGAAAGTAGCGCTTGTAAGGACCTTTACAACAGGGCTGACTCCGGAACGCCTTCTGGTCGTTGTCCTTCCCGATGTTCGTGAAGTTCTTCTCTCCCAATCTCCCCCTCTCCCTTTCTCCCATTCTTTCCTTGCAGCTTCCTCCTCTTTCTTTTTATTTATTGACTCAACTTTTTTCCCAAGTATTTCATATGCACTTTCCCGGTCAATGATCTGACTGTATTTCCGTACCAGTTCCGAGGATCTGTTGATATCGGCAATCTCTCCCGGTGACAGTATATCCATACGGCTCATTGGAGCCCTTACCATTGTGGCAGCAAGAGGAGTGGGGATGCCTTTTTCATTAAGAGCAGTGACAAGTGCTTCGCCAGTACCCAGGCTGGTTAGTGCTTCGTCTGTTTTATAATAATCTGAAAGAGGAAAGTTTTCGGCAGTAAGTTTTATAGCCTGCCTGTCCACAGCAGTAAATGCCCTGAGAGCATGCTGAACCTTAAGACCCAGCTGGGCAAGAACCGAATTGGGGACATCCATTGGGTTCTGGGTTACAAAGAATACTCCGATGCCTTTTGAGCGTATGAGCTTGACAATTGTCTCAATTTCATTAAGAAGAGCTTTACTTGCCTGATTGAAAATTAAATGTGCTTCGTCAATAAATATAACCAGTTCGGGCTTTTCTGCATCTCCTATTTCAGGCATTATATCATATACTTCTGCAAGAAGACAGAGCATAAAGGTTGAGAACAGCTTGGGCCTGTCCTGTATATCTGTAACCCTTACAATATTTAAATAACCATTTCCATTTTTATCTCTTCTCATCAGATCCCTGATATCAAATGACAGTTCACCAAAGAAAAGATCGGCATTCTGTTGTTCGAGTTCCATTACTTTACGTAATATTACTCCGGTTGATGAAGGTGATATCTTGCCATATTCTTTTTCAAATTCATCTTTGCCCTCCGCCGTTGCATACTGGATTACTTTTTTCAGGTCCTTCAGATCAAGAAGAGGCATACCTTTATCATCACAGTATTTAAAAATAACTGAAAGTACTCCCCCCTGGGTATCATTCAGTTCAAGAATTCTGGATAGCAAAACCGGACCGAATTCCGAAATTGTTGCACGAAGTCTGACTCCATCCTGTTTTGATATGGTTAACAGTTCAACAGGAAATCCTTTAGCTGAATATGGTACACCGATTTTTGCATGCCTGTCGGTAATAAATGGTTTTTCTTCACCCGGCATTGCTATCCCGCTGAGATCACCCTTAACATCCATAAGTAATACCGGTACTCCTTTTTCAGACAGCTGTTCCGAAATTACCTGAAGAGTTTTTGTCTTTCCGGTACCAGTTGCTCCGGCTATAAGGCCGTGCCTGTTCATTGTTTTAAGGGGTACCCTTACATGTATCCCGGGCAGAGGCTCCCTGTCAAGAATGGCACCTCCAAGCAGAATGCTTTCACCTTTGCAGGCATAACCGGCATTAATATGTGCTGAAAATTCTTCTTTCTTTCCCATGATTAATATTTCCTGAATTTTATTTAACTGTATGAAATGTGCAATTTAACAGATTATTTTCAACCTCCGAAATATGACCTGAGAATACTTAAGATTTCACCATACAACTTTCAATTTGTAACCTTGTTGACATTAACTCAATTTTAAGTGGATAAATATCTGTCAATAATTCATAATTAATGAAATAAATCAAAAAAATGTCATTATCTTTAGCGCCGTACAACTTGTTGAATTAATTAGCAGTGCCTGATGATATTATAATCTTAAAGACAAATCATTTATAAACCAAAATTTTTAAGAAATGGCAAAATTCGAAGTTTACCAGAGTGGCAAAAAAAATGAATTCCGTTTTCGTTTAAAAGCTGATAACGGTCAGACTATTCTCAGCAGTGAAGGATATTCAACAAAGGCTGCATGCCTGAATGGTATTGCATCAGTAAAAAAGAATGCTCATGATCCTAAAAGAGTTTTGAAGACACAAACTCCGGGTAAGATGTTCCGTTTTTCTATTGTAGCAGCAAATAAGGAAGTAATAGGAACAAGTCAGAACTATAAAAGTGAAAGCGGCCGTAACAATGGGGTCGATTCGGTAGCAAGGAATGCAGCTAAAGCCGAAATCAAAGAGGTGGGAAAATAAATAAATCTTACAGCTAATTCAATACTGATTCAGCCATGTAATGCATGGCTGGATTCGTTTATAATACAATGAGATAATTAATTTATATTAAAATGAAAAGAAAACTACATGGTTTAATAATTCTGTTCTTATTTATCGCTACTGTCACTTACGGTCAGATTACAGAAGGAGAGAAGAACCTCAGGACACAGTCTGCAGATACCACACTCGGATGGAAAAAGGGAGGTATTATTGCTGTCAACCTGGCTCAGACATCCCTGACAAACTGGGCTGCAGGTGGCCAGAAATCAGTGGCAATAAACGGCATTTTCAGCCGTTTTGCAAATCTGAAAAGTGAAAAATTTACCTGGGATAACTCTCTCGATGTCGGGTATGGCCTTTTAAAGCAGGGGGAACAGGGGTACAGAAAAACTGATGATAAAATCGACCTTCTTTCAAAATACGGCCGTCAGGCATTTAAAAATGTATATTATGCTGCCCTGGTAAATTTTAAAACCCAGATGCAACCGGGATATAAATATGACGGGGAAGAAAAAACAAAAATATCAAACCTCTTTGCTCCTGCATATCTTCTGGCAGCTCTCGGACTCGATTACAAACCGAATGCATACTTCAGCGCTTTTATTGCTCCGTTAACTGCCAAGTTTACTTTTGTGACAGATGAAGACCTGTCAGAAATGGGAGCCTTCGGTGTTACCCCCGGTGAAAAATCAAGAGGTGAAATAGGGGGATACATGAGAGCTATTTACTCAAAGGCAGATTTCCAAAATGAATTTATGAAGAATGTATCATTTACTACAAAACTCGACCTTTTCTCAAATTATGCAAATAATCCCCAGAATATTGATGTAAGCTGGGAAACATTAATCGGACTTAAGGTGAATAAATATATTTCAGTCAGCTTCAATACTCACCTTCTTTATGATGATGATGTTAAGATCCAGGTACCAGATGAGGAGACATCGGTCGGATCGCTTGTTCAGTTCAAGGAAATATTTGGCGTTGGGTTCTCTTATAAATTTTAAATAATAACTAAAAAACCTGAAATTATGAAAATTGTTGATGAATTTAAGGCATTCGCCATGAAGGGAAATATGATCGACATGGCTGTCGGTATCATCATTGGCGGCGCTTTCGGCAAGATCGTTTCTTCAATTGTGAATGACATTCTCATGCCTCCGTTAGGATTACTCCTTGGTGGCGTAAATTTCACCGATCTTAAACTTGTAATGAAAGCAGCCACTGAAACTGCTCCGGCTGTTACCTGGAATTATGGAAGCTTTATCCAGGCTCTGGTCGATTTCCTGATCATTGCTTTCGCGATCTTTATGATGATTAAAGGGATTAATTCATTGAAGAAGAAGGAAGAAGCTGCTCCTGCACCTCCTCCTGCACCTTCGAAAGAAGAAACCCTTCTTTCGGAAATCCGTGATCTTCTGAAAAAATAATAAATTGAGTATAGTGCTTGTGGGGGCGTTGCGTGCAGCGCCCCTATTGTATTATTGATATATTTAAAAATTCTGTTCTCTTTTCCGAATCTACAATAACCTGTGCCCTACAGGCAAAGGAGACTAAATCCATGCTTTCCAAATCAAAACAAAGCCATTATAATACGTAGTTATTTTTTACTACCTCTGTATCGAATCCTTTGCCGGTAAAAAAATTGTAAATATTTCAAAAAAAATTTGGAAGTTAATGTTATTTATATCTAACTTTGTGTTAGAATAAAATAACATAATGTTAGAATAAATTAACCAAATTTCAATGAAATGAAAAAATCAGTTATCATTTTTGTGGTTGCAGCACTTGTGCTGTTGGCAACGTTCATTTGGATGCTTTCTTCATACGGAAATTTCAAAACCAATGTTCCCGGGAGCTTCATAGTAATTATCCTTCTGGTGACATTCGCACTTTTTATCGGATTTAAAAGGTTAAGAAGCGCAAGAAGGGGTGAACCTTCCGAAGATGAACTTTCGAAAAAGGTAATGCAGAAAACCGCGTCACTCTCATATTACATTTCAATTTACATGTGGCTGGTAATAGGGTATTTCTCAGACAGGCTTGATTATGAGACTCACACCCTTATAGGTGCCGGGATAATCGGAATGGCAATTACATTTGCAGTCTGCTGGCTGATTTTCAACTTCGGGGGGATAAAAAATGAATAACAGGATAAAAGAGTACCGTGCAAGGTATAATATGACACAGGAAGACCTGGCAAAAAAAGTAAATGTAAGAAGAGAAACTATTGTATTCCTTGAGAAAAATAAATACAACCCATCCCTAAAACTTGCATATGATATTGCCAGGGTTTTTGATTTGAAAATCGAAGAAATCTTCATTTTTGATTAGATAATCCGAAGGTATTATTATTTTTATTTCGGGACCCGACAAGTGGTCAGTAACCAAAATTTTAATAATCCCGAAATGAAGAAAATAATCCTTTTTGTCCTTACTGTACTGCTTTTTCAGTATTGCAGCAAAGATCCTTCTGCCAGATTTGAAGCAGGGGAACTTAAAGTCAATAACCTTAACAATCCGGAGGGAACAAATAAAAATCCCGTTTTCAGCTGGATAGCTACATCTTCTGAAAAGGGGGCCGGGCAAACAGCTTATCAGATAATTCTTGATACTGATGAAGCTAACCTGAGATCTGAAAATAATTGTCTGTGGAATTCCGGGAAAATATTGTCGGATGAGTCATTCAATATAAAATATTCCGGGGAAGATCTTAAACCTTCTGTAAAATATTACTGGAAGGTAAGGATATGGAACAATAATGATATACAATCCTCATGGAGCAGGACTGCCTGTTTTATAACGGGTCTGTTTAACAGGGAGGACTGGAATAATGCCAGATGGATAGGTTATGAGGAGATCCCCGATTCATTACTCCTTGTGCCCGGCATTCACAGGGGCACCGGTATAAAAGGTGATATTGCCAGGAAGAGGACTGTGATCCCATATTTCAGGACTGAAGTTGTTCTTGATAAGAAAATTGATGAAGCATATGCCTTTATAAGCGGACTGGGGCACTATGAATTGTATATAAACGGCAAAAGGATAGGAGACCGTTTCCTTTCTCCCG
Source organism: uncultured Rikenellaceae bacterium (assembly GCA_964421975.1). Lineage (GTDB taxonomy): Bacteria > Bacteroidota > Bacteroidia > Bacteroidales > VadinHA17 > LD21. The sequence goes on along the minus strand of CAYQZL010000007.1, from coordinate 3,288 downwards.
GCTGGACTGATTATGACAAAACATGTTATTACAACACATATGATGTAACAGATGTGCTTGAAAAAGGAAATAATTCGTTTGGGGCAATTACAGGTAACGGATTTTACAATATAAACAGGGAGAGATATTACAAACTTGTAATTGCGTACGGGGCGCCAAAAATAAAAATGATGGTCAGGATCAGGTATACCGATGGTACCGGGGAGATCGTTATAACGGATCAGTCGTGGAAGACCTCTCCCTCTCCGGTTACCTTTTCGAGTATTTTCGGAGGGGAAGATTATGATGCAGGGCTTGAGCAGCCGGGATGGGACAGACCGGGATTTGATGACAGCAAATGGGGAAATGCACTTCTGGTACGGGAGCCGACGGGCGAACTGAAACCGGAAACTGATCACCCGGTCAGGATCATGGAGACATTTGAACCTGTAAGCATATCTAATCCGGCTCAGGGTATTTATATATATGATTTCGGGCAGAATGCATCGGGTATTATCAGCTTGAAAACAACAGGAGGGAAGGGTAAGGAAATCAGACTGCATCCGTCCGAACTGATTGGTCAGGATACACTGGTTACCCAGAAGGCATCGGGGTATCCGTATTATTTTTCTTATATTCCCGGAACTGAGGGAGAGGAGAGCTGGAAGCCACGATTTACTTATTATGGATTCAGATATGTTCAGGTAGAAGGAGCAGTCCCTTCCGGAATTCCAAATCCGGATGACCTTCCGGTAATTACAGGTTTGCAGATGCTCCATACCAGGAATTCCTCACCTGTTGCCGGGACTTTCAAATGTTCCAGTGAGCTTTTCAATTCAATTTATGATCTGATCGGCTGGGCGATAAGAAGCAATCTGGCAAGTGTGGCTACCGATTGTCCACACCGCGAAAAGCTAGGCTGGCTTGAACAGACACATCTTATGGGCAATTCAATAAAATATGTCTATGACATCCACAATCTTTTTAATAAAATGATCGATGATATGATTGAAGCCCAGTTAGATAACGGTCTGGTACCGGATATTGCCCCGGAATTTGTCGAGTTTACAGGGGGATTCAGGGATTCACCCGAATGGAGCAGTGCATGTATAATTCTCCCCTGGGATCTGTATGAATGGTATGGCGATATTGAAGCTGTCAGAAAGGCTTATCCTATGATGAAAAAATACCTTGATTATCTGGGTATGCTTTCACAGAACGGAATTCTTGTTCACGGTCTGGGCGACTGGTACGATCTGGGACCTGCATTTCCAGGTGTGGCACAGCTGACTCCTAAAGCGGTAACAGCAACTTCAATATATTATTACGATGCCAGATTACTTTCTGAAATGGCTTTATTAATCGGAGAGAAAAGCGATGGAGCTTATTATGCAGACCTTGCTGAACAGATACGGATTGCATTCAATAATATATTTTTTGATACAGAAACAAAAGTATATTCCACAGGAAGTCAGACTGCATATTCGATGCCACTGTTCTTTGGTATGGTTGATGACTCCGTTAAAAGTGATGTTGTAAAAAATCTTGTAAATTCAATTAATGACGGAAATAAAGCTCTTACGGCAGGAGATGTCGGATACCGTTACCTTATAAGAGTACTGGAACAGGAAGGTCACTCACAGCTGATATTTGAAATGAATTCAAAAACAGATGTACCGGGTTACGGTTATCAGATGTCGAAAGGTGCAACAGCTCTTACAGAATCATGGGCCGGTCTTACAGAGGTATCCAACAACCATATGATGCTGGGCCATCTGATGGAATGGCTGTTCAGCGGACTGGGAGGTATACGACAGGATGAAAATTCAAAAGCATACGAACAGATCCTTATTGCACCTCAGATTGTGGGAGATATAAAATGGACTGAAACCACATTTAAAACTGTTTATGGGGAGATCCTGAGTTCCTGGAAGATCACAGGGAATGAACTTATCCTTAAAGTAAAGATACCCGTTTCATGTTCCGCAACGATCATACTTCCCCTGTCAGATGAAACCGGAATAAAGGAAGGTTTACTGCCTTTGAAAGAATCAGAGGATGTTATAAACATCAGAACTTCAGGAAATGAGACCTTGTTTGATATTTCTTCCGGTGAATATATTTTTACCTGTAGCCTGGACAGGTAAAAAAAAATCACAATTTTCTGTAGAATAGCGATATATAATATATTAAAAAAAACAGCAAATATTTAGATAAACCTGATTATGTTTGAAGGATCTTAAAAATTACATCATAATAATAAAAAAGGAGGCATTATGAACACAATTGAAAAAGCATTGATGCACGGATTATTTGTCCATTTACATCATAACATTGATAAAGTAATTGATTTTAAAAGCTTTCAGGAATTAAACAGGCAGGTGGATAAGATCTGGCCCGAAGCTTTACTTATAGGTCCTGAACAGAATGATGATGCCGCGGTATTTGAGATACCCGGAATGAAAGGTTATGTTGTTGCAAAGATGGAGAGTCATTGTTCTCCATGTGTTCCGAGGCCTTATGATGCTGCAGCCACAGGTGCAGGAGGAGCTATGCGCGATGTAGTTGCCATGGGAGCCCGGCCGGTTTTTCTTCTTGATTTTATTGGTACCAGGCCTCTCGACCAGGAAGTGCTTGTAGGTCCCTGCGGTTTTTCAGGAAAATGTACCTGTGGAAAGTGTACGGTAATGACAAGTCAGGAAAGGGTCAACATTATGGTTAAGGGATTGAAGGACATGTGTGAAGCCATGGATGTGTTTATTGTAGGAGGAGGATTTTCCACGTCATTTTCAGATATTGTACCGGCTGTGGTAGTTTCGGTAATAGGTAAGCTGGTAACTGAAAAGCCTCTTACAAAACCGGCAAAGGATGCAGGGGATAAAATAATCATTATTGGTGTGACGGGAAATGATGGTAATGATACACTTTACAGAGCCGGGCTTGTAAAGGATATGCGCCCTGCAATAGCATTGTTCAGGGAAGAGAGAATAGCTCTTGAGGGAGCTCTGGCAGCTTTTGGTACCGGGAAAATTAAAGCATGTTCAGATCTTGGAGCTGCAGGGATTGGAGCTGCAATCTGTGAGTCAGCAAGGTATGGGAAACTGGGGGCCAGAATTGACCTTTCCTGTGTACCTGTGTCAATACCGGAAATAACACCTCAGGAAACCCTGATCTGTGAGACCCAGGGACGGTATGTCGTACAGGTGGCTCCTGATTCTGTCGATGAGGTTTTGAGAGCAGTCAGAACCCTTACAGATAATGTTAGATCGGAAGAGCGTCGTGTAGGGAAAGAGTGTAGGATAGGGTGTA
>CAYQZL010000006.1:0-60732 GCA_964421975.1 uncultured Rikenellaceae bacterium | reverse complement strand
GATAATGAGCGGTGACTGGAGTTCAGACGTGTGCTCTTCCGATCTATGCTTTCTCTGTTCTTCAGGCTATCATCAACGAGAGGTCCAATACCGGAAGTATCTGCCAGGTCGAAGGGTACGATGAGGATATCGGCTGATTTATCACCGCAGTCTGCCTTAACTCTTTCGAGTCCGCTTACATCGTTTGAAGATATGATAAGAGAAGCTCCCTTTTTCAGAAAGGCATGAACAAGAGCTTCGCCGATACCTGATGATGCGCCTGTTATCCAGACTGTTTTTCCTGAAAAGATCTTATTGTTATCCATCATACAAGTTTTCCGACGAGATTAATCAGTTCATCATGATCTGTTTTAAGTCTGATGTATTCCGAGTTATTTTTCCTGATATAATTTTTTATCCTGAATCCGCCTATTATTCTTCTGAGATAATGCCAGTAGTTTACTGCGAACACGCCCGAGACCGGTAGTACCAGGAACAGAAGCAGGCCAAACCATAAAGGTGAGAATATCAGCAGGAATGCAATCAGGAACACCGGAATGAACACAAGGGCAAGCCCCAGTGAGATACCGTACCTGATTGACGAATGGAACTGTCTGTCCCTTATTTTGGGGATCTGGGAATTTGGTATTCCCAGGAAGAAGAGAGTAAAGATGGTTCCGTAAATGAAAAGAGGTAAAGTTGCGATCAGCCCTATCACTCCAAGTATAAGCCAGCCGAGGGGATGTTTGTTTTTTTTGAGGAGAAGGTAATCGGCATTCAGGTCTTTTGCTTTTTGTTTTACATAAATGCTCAGGGAGCATATTTTTTTATAGAGTTCCGGATTGGTGATCTTAAGGTTATTGAGTTTATCGATAAGCATTCTGTCCCTGAAGAGTTTCGGAAAGCTTACATCGTCACTGTATTGTCCGTTGACAAGGCTCCTCAGTTCATCAATAGCTTCATAGTCCTCTTCAGAATCTATATGGACCATCAGCATTTTCATTTCCCGGGCCAGACGGTCGCGCAGTTCATTAAGTGCTATTTCGGGGCTTTTTTTATATAGTTCATGATATTCGTCGACTTCCACCGGTTTGCCATAGACGACTGTCAGTACCTGACGGAATCTCTGATAGTTTGTAAACTCGAGTCCCACAGGGATGATCTTGATTTTCATCCGGAAGTCTGAAGCCTCGTCGGCCATAAAGGCTATTCTGCAAATTCCTTTCTTCAGTTGTCTCAGTCTCCGGTATCCTGCATGATCGCCTTCGGGAAGTATTACGAGCCCGTTCTTATTTTTCAGGACATCCACTGTTTTATCAAAGATCTCATCATTACCTCTCAGTGTGTTGAATCCGTCCCTGATCCTGTAAACCGGTAACATTTTCAGGAAATAGAGTACAGAGGCTATGGTTTTTCTTCTGAAAATATCGGCACGGGCAAGGAAAACCGGCTGGCCTTTATGAGTGAAAAGTACGGCAAGAGCATCCATCAGCGCATTCTGATGATTGGGAGCAAATATCAGATGATGGTCAGGATTGATGTTTTCACGTCCGACAACGATCACTCTTCTGTAAAAGATATTGTTATGCCAGAATCCTGCAACAGCTTTCAGTAAAGCATACCTTTTGGAATGATGTTCTATATTTTCCTTGCCCATCTGCGGTGAAAAAAGTGATGTAAGTTACAATGGTTTTAAAGAAAATTAAATGTGATAAGCTGCAATTTATAAAAAAAAGATGTCTTTCCATCGGTCAATCACTCTTCTGTCCTTTTTTGTAGGTCTTCCGCTGCCCTTTTTTCTGTAAGCGGATGGTCCGGAATGGCTTATTTCCAGCTTCATCTTTTCTTCCCCCGGTGTAAGATCTTCGAGGTAACCGGCGACAAGTTTTGCAGCCACACGGTTTTCGGTGAGTCCCGTAATTCTGTATGTATATGTTACCGGAGGTTTTCGGAGGGTTAGTATCTCGTTGCCTTCAAGTTGTCTGGAAGGTTTGATGGTGGTGTTATTTATCATGACCCTTCCCATTCTGCATGCATTTGCGGCAAGTGTCCGGGTTTTGAACAGTCTCACAGCCCACAGGAATTTGTCTATCCTGACGGATTTGTTATCAGTCATGATTATTGAATTTTAGTCACGGATCTGTTCTGCCGTTTTATCCTGGTCAGTATCTTTACCTCTGATCTTTCCTGTTTTGTTGAAGGCTGTCATAGTGAGTTCGGTACCCACGGCAGCGAATGATCTGATCATTTCAATGACAATATCCAGTCTCTTTTTCAGGAATTCCAGTTCTTCGGGGCTCCAGGTACCAAGGACATAGTTTACCTGTGATCCTTTGCGGAAGCCGTTTCCTATACCCACTCTGATACGTGCATATTCGTTTGTTCCGAGGACGGATGTGATGTGTGCAAGTCCGTTATGACCTCCATCGCTGCCTTTCGACCTCATTCTGATGCTTCCCAGCGGAAGTGCTATATCGTCGACGATAACCAGAAGGTTTCCGGGTTCTATTTTTTCCCTGTTCAGCCAGTATCTGACTGCATTACCGCTAAGGTTCATGAATGTTGAAGGTTTAAGAAGGATCAGTTCCCGTCCCTTGTATCTGATCTGACTTATAAAACCGTAACGGCGGTCGGTGAAAAAAGAATTGGATGCCTGTACCATGGCATCCAAAACCATAAATCCTATGTTATGCCTTGTACCGGCATATTCATCACCTATATTTCCCAGGCCGACTATCAGATATTTCAAGGTGCCTGATTATTTATAAAGTGAATTAAGCTTTCTTTTCTTTTTCCTTACCTTTTTCCTTCTCTTTTCCCTTTTCATCAGCGCCAGCTTCAGCAGCACCTTCAGCACCTTCAGCAGTTGCGGCAGCACCTGCTTCAGCAGCCATTTCTTCTTCTGTTTTAAGTGCAACGCGTGATGTTGAAACTGTTACAACGGTTGCTATTTTGGGATCGAGGAATTCTATTTTATTGATCGCAAGATCTCCGACCTTCACTGAATTATGGATCTTGAGGTCAGTAACATCTACCTCAATATGATCGGGAAGATCAGTTGCCAGTCCTTTTATTTTCAGGTGTCTTTTTTTCACACTCAGTTTACCTCCGGCCTTGACACCGGCAGAATCACCTGTAATAACAACGGGAACATCCATTGTTATCGGTTTTTCATCAAATACCTGTACGAAATCGATATGTAATATCTTGTCGGTAACAGGATGGAACTGCAGATCATGTAGAACAGCCTTAAAAACCTGACCATCCAGATTCAGATCTACCAGATGAGCCTCATGTGTATAAACAAGTTTTTTAAAACTGTTTTCATGTGCACTGAAGTTAATGTTCTTATCTTTTCCGTAGATAATGCAGGGTACATTTCCGGCTTTTCTGATCTGCCTGGTATGTTTCTTTCCAACTTCATTTCGGAGGGTTCCCTTAATTTCAATTGTCTTCATTTATACTGTTGTTGTTGTGCTACTAAAAGTTACCACCACGGCAACTCCCCATCACACGTTAGACATTTTTAAAAAATCGGACTGCAAATATATGACAAAGTAATCAGAATACAAAACTGGTGCTTATAGACTGATTTGTATTTACCGCACGTATTGTACCCGCGAATATTTCAGCTATTGAAAGCACTTTTATCTTTTCGGAGCGGACTCTGAGAGGGACTGAATCGGTAACCACAAGTTCTTCTATTGCGGAATTATTTATTTTTTCAACTGCATTTCCCGACAGTATTGGATGTGTTGCGAAAGCTCTGATACTTTTTGCGCCTCTTTCTTTCATCATATTGGCGGCAATTGAGATTGTACCTGCCGTATCAACCATATCATCGATTATAACGATATTTCTGCCTTCCACTTCGCCGATTACCGACATTTCCTCTATTATATTCGGTTTTTTCCTCAGCTTGTAGCAAAGGACCATTTCCGACTGAAGATGGCGGGAGTATGCATTTGCTCTTTTGGAGCCTCCCATATCCGGTGCGGAAACAGCAAGGTTATCCAGTCTGAGATTCTGGATATATGGTGCAAAGATAGCGGAACCGAAGAGGTGATCGACCGGAACGTCAAAGAATCCCTGTATCTGGTCTGCATGAAGATCCATGGTTATGACCCTGTCAACACCGGCAGCGCTCAGCAGGTCTGCCGATAGTTTGGAACCGATAGATACACGGGGGCGATCCTTTCTGTCCTGACGGGCAAAACCATAATAGGGAATAACCGCAATAACCTTATATGCAGAAGCTCTTTTTGCTGCATCAATCATCAGAAGAAGTTCAAAAAGATTATCGGCAGGAGGATTTGTCGATTGTACAATAAATACCATATCGCCTCTGACTGATTCATCGAAACAAGGCTGGAATTCTCCGTCACTGAATTCGGTAACAGAGCTTTTACCTAATTCCAGACCAAGCTCTCCGGCTATTCTTTCAGCCAGATGACGTGATGACCTGCAGGAGAATAGCTTCATTGGTGCGTACCCATACATTGCTTTGCTGATTTTTTAGTTGGATAATCGCATGCAAAATTAATTATTCCTGCTAAAAACTTTCCTGTTTTAAAAAATTGTTCAAAGATTCTTCGATAAAGTCCAGAATCTGCATCCTGCCTGCCTTCGTGACTGTTGATGAAACGAAAGTCAAGGGAAGTTCCTCCCATTTTTCAAGCATTATGGCATCGTGTTCCCCTATGGACCTGTTGAGCTGTGTCCTGCTCATCTTATCACTTTTTGTAAAGATCCTGGCAAAGGGTATATGGTTATTACCGAGAAATTCCATGAATTCGGAATCCGGTTTCTGAGGTTTATGTCTGGGATCTATAAGTACAAACAGGCAGACGAGGCTTTCCCGTTTAAGGATATATTCGCGTGAAGCCCTGGTCCAGTGTTCTCTCTCCCGGGCTGAGACTTTTGCATAACCATAACCCGGCAGGTCAACGAGATACCACTTGTCATTGATAAGGAAATGGTTTATTGTCCTTGTTTTTCCCGGTTCACCGGAAGTTTTTGCCAGTTTTCCGAAGCCGGTAAGCATATTGATAAGCGATGATTTACCTACATTTGAACGTCCTATAAATGCAAGTTCGGGCATATCAGCAGAAGGACACTGTTCCGCTAAAGCGCTGCTTTTAATAAACTTCGCTGAACGGATTATCATATGCGGACTTAATTAAGATCATTATAGGGGAGATCCACTTTTTTATAAACAATGTGCCTGTTCCCGAAGGGAGTTGTTATTTCTCCGATAATACCCAGGTAATTTTTACCTGCTTTTCCGGTTTTTTTCAGGTTTATTACTGCCTTTCCATTTACCGTATTGACAGGTCTTATGAATGTTGTATCGAAACGTTCATTCATTAATTCCCCTCTGTTGAATCTGACCCTTGTATTTTTATCCGATAATTCTAGAGTCACTTTGTATAATCCCCTTGTATTATATTCATCGTTTACGTTTACAATAATTTCCGGGTAATCCTTTAAAAGCTTTCCGTTCTGGGTAAATTCCTGAAGGTAAGGTGTCCGCATTCCCTTACTGTAACCAATCATGGCTTTCAGCTTTCCTGTCCTGTAATACTGTTTCTGTATGCCATCAATTGTGTCATTTTTGTATGGAGTTGTCCTGAAAAGCTGTCCTTCAACATAAAAATACCTTCCGGAATCCTGTCTGAGACCTTTTTCATACCAGAATGTCTGGTAAAGCTGACCTCCCGGGTAGAATGTTTTCGTCAGTCCTTCCCTTACACCGTTTTTAAATGTCACTTCCCGGACCATACGTTCGCCGCTCATATATTGTTTTATACCAGTATATCCCGTATCCGGAACGGATGTGGTATCGTCTCCGGCACCAGCCTGTTTCGCCGTATTTCCGCCTTTGCATCCTGACAAAGCCAGGATAATTATAATGACTGCAGATAAGAATGTTTGAGCTTTCATATTAGTTTATATTATGTTGATCAAGTATTTCCGGTATGAAAATTTCAAGCAGGGTCGCTTCTGAAGATGGTTCCAGAACGACATCCTTGATCATTGCGGGGAGAAGAACAGTTTCTCCTTTTGTGACCGGCTCTGAATTCCCATCCCACCTGATAAGGAATTCACCTTCAGTACAAATATATATTATAAACGAATCAATAAGATTATAATCCTTTCTGATGAATTCATCGAAACGGATGATGTTTGTAACAAAGAATCCGCACTTTACGAGATTCTCAGTTTTATTGAGCACCGGAGTTTTAAATGTCTTATTGCTTCCCACAGCTTTAAAATCTATAGCATCGACAGCCAGATCATTATGAAGTTCTCTTGGGTTTTTGTCGTCTCCTTTCCTGTTCCAGTCAAATATCCTGTAGGTAATATCTGATGTCTGTTGTATCTCAACCAGCAGGATACCTTCACCGATTGCATGTATTCTACCGGCCGGGGTAAAAAATACATCTCCCGGTTTTGAAATGTCATAATTTAGTAATTCTGCAATACTTCCTTCTTCAGTTGCTTTAAGATATGTATCCCTGCTCACAGCTTCCCTGAATCCGGAATATATTTTCGAATCCTTCCCGCTCTCCAGGATGTACCACATTTCCGTCTTTCCGTATGCTTTATGCCTTTTTAAGGCCAGTTCATTCCCGGGATGGACCTGTATTGATAGATCTTGCTGTGCTTCAATCAGTTTTATAAGGAGAGGAAATTCGTTCCCGAATTTATCAAATACAGCATCACCCGTTATATCACCCATATAGACCTCTATCAGTTCCTCAATGTTGTTACCGGCAAGAAATCCGTTGCTGACAACCGACAGGTTATCCCCTACAGCCGAAATTTCCCAGCTTTCTCCATATTTTTTACCCGGATCGGCTTTCTTATTGTAGTGGTTTACCAATGCATTTCCGCCCCAGATTTTCTCCTTAAGGAGTGGTTCAAATTTAAGAGGATACAGTTCTGACATTTTTATTAACTTTCGTCGGTTTAAGCGACGCTAATTTACGAATAAATGCTGATTGTTGGAATAGCAGGTGGCACCGGTTCAGGGAAAACTACCGTTGTCAATAAGTTAATGAAGGAATTTCCGAATGGTGAAGTTGTTGTGATCCCTCAGGATGCTTATTACAGGGATAACAGCCATATTTCTTTGGAAGAGAGACAGAAGATCAATTTTGATCATCCCGATTCCCTTGAATTCCAGCTTCTTATTAAACATCTCCGGGAGTTAAGAAAAGGCAAATCAATAAAAATGCCGGTTTATTCGTACCTGACATGTCTCAGGTCGAAGGAAACTATCACGATAAAACCGGCAAAGGTCGTACTTGTAGAGGGCATTCTGATCCTTACCGATCAGGAATTACGCGATATGATGGATTTAAAGGTTTTTGTTGATGCCGATGCCGACGACAGGCTCGGACGGGTCATACAGAGAGATATAGTTGAACGCGGAAGATCCGTACTTATGGTGCTTCAGAGATATCATGATACGGTAAAACCATCACATCTTCAGTTTATTGAACCTTCAAAACGTTATGCCGACATCATTATCCCCGGTGGAGGCGAGAATGAGGTTGGTATTAATGTACTCGTCTCTATTATTGAAAAGCATCTTAAAAGAAGGAAAGAAGGGAAAATAAATTAAAAATCGGTACCTGATATTTGCCGGGTTTATTATCAGTGATCAGAAAGTGCCATAAATTCTGAGATAACGGCATCAGGGTTGTCGGCATGGAGCCAATGACCGGCACCTTTAATCACCTTAAGCTCTGCTGCCGGGAATATTCTCAAAATATCATTCCAGTCATTATCCTGTATATAATCTGAGTGTTCACCTTTCAGGAACACAACGGGAAAACCGGTCACTGTCATAGGATTATCTTCCGGCCGGGGTAATCCTCCCATTATTTTGTTAAGGTTTGACAACAGTGAAGGGGCGTTTATTTTCCAGGTATATTTCCCCTCAGGCATCCGTTGAAGGTTTTTCATTATTAATCCCAGTATTCTCTCTGATCTTATTTTTTCAGAGAGAATTGATTCTGCCTGATTACGCGATGATATTGCCGACAGATCAGTTCCTGAAATAATATTGAGCATTTCGAGATGACGGGTATATTCAGCAGATCCTGAAAGAGGGGCAGGGAAGGGAGAAATATCTGCTATCAGAAGGCCCAGGATTTTTTCAGGCCATTTTGCTGCAAAAAAGAGAGCCGCCTTACCTCCCATGCTGTGTCCTGCAAGAAAGAACTTAGCTGCTGTCAGTTCTTCCGACAGTTCATATATATCATTGCTGAGAGCATCATAATCGTGGATGTCGCTATGTGGAGAGCGGCCATGGTTTCTGAGATCCGGCAGATATACCGTGTACTTTGTGTTTAGAGCTTTGGCTACAGATACCCAGTTATCAGATGAGCCGTAAAGGCCATGAAGTATAATCAGTGGAGGTCCTTCCCCGTATTTCCTGTAAAAGAGTTTCATCAGGAATTTCAGTCTTCCATCTGTTTTTTATAAAGCCGGATTGTTTTCTCGAGTCCCATATAGAGTGCATCTGAGATCAGGGCATGTCCTATTGAGACTTCAAGAATCCATGGGATGTTTTTATAAAGGTAGTTCAGATTATCCAGATTCAGATCGTGGCCTGCGTTGATGCCCAGGCCGAGTTCTTTAGCCAGCTCTGCCGCCATTATGAATGGTCTGACAGCTTCAGCTGCATTTGTTGCGAATCCCGACGCATATGGTTCTGTATACAATTCTATTCTGTCCGTTCCTGTCACAGCTGCATTCTCTATGTTTGCAGGGTCGGTATCAATAAAAAGTGAAGTCCTGATACCCTCTTTTCTGAAAGTCCTTACCACATCGGTAAGGAAACCACGGTTCCTGAGAGTATCCCATCCGGAATTTGAAGTGATGGCATCGTGCCTGTCGGGGACCAATGTTACCTGTTCAGGTTTAACCGAGAGCACGAGATTGATGAAACTGTCGGTAGGATTACCCTCGATGTTGAATTCGGTTTTGACAACAGGTCTTAATTCCATTACATCCCTGTATCTTATATGTCTTTCATCCGGTCTCGGATGAACTGTAATACCGTCAGCTCCGAAAAGCTGACAGTTGATCGCCGCATTTACCACATTTGGTATGTTTCCGCCTCTGGCATTACGGATGGTCGCTATCTTGTTTATATTAACACTCAGCCTGGTCATAAAATAAATGTTAGCTAATTACGTATTGTTATCGATATACAAAAGTAATATAACTGGCTTTTTTTTTATTACTTTACATAAAAATTAACCTCTATGGTTGCTGTTGATCTGATATCCGACAATATTCCATCCCTAAAAACATCCGATACAGGGCAGACAGCCCTTAACTGGATGGAGATTTTCAGGGTATCACATTTGCCTATTGTAAACAATCTGGATTTTCTGGGGCTGATATCCGACAGTGATATTTATGATATGAATCAGCCTGAAGAGCCAATAGGAAATCATGAACTGACATTGTTAAAACCATATGTCAGGGAGGACCAGCATCTGTTTGAAGTGATCGGGATTGCAGCCAGATTGAAACTGACCGTTGTTCCAGTTCTGGATGATAATAATCATTATCTGGGTGTTATAACGACCAGCGAACTTGTCAGGCATATAGCCTCATTATCCTCGATGGATCAGCCCGGAGGTATTATTGTACTTGAAATGGTTGAAAGGGATTATTCGCTTTCCCAGATTGCACAGATAATAGAAAGCAATAATATAAAGGTATTGAGTATGTATATGACCTCTCCTGCCGATTCAACGAGGCTGGAGGTAACTCTGAAAGTCAATGAAACGGATCTTCTTTCGGTAATCAGGACCTTTGAAAGATATAATTATGATGTAAAAACCTGGATAACCACAAATGATTCTCTTGACAGGTTTTATTCCGAAAGGTTTGATCTGCTTATGAAGTTCCTGAATATGTAACAAATATGCTGAAAAGGATCGCAATTTACAGTAAGGATAACAATACCCGTACACGGGATGCCGTGCATAAACTTGTAAGTGAATTCTGCAAAAGAGGTATTGAGATCAGCATTTATCAGAAACCCGGCAATATCAGGATCAGCTGTCCGGGTGAACTGGTAACTCCGTTTACAAGTCTGGACGAAATGCCCTCAGCGCCGGACTTGATACTGAGTGTCGGCGGGGACGGGACCTTTCTTGAAACGGTACTTAAGGTCAGGGATACGGGTATACCTGTTGCAGGTGTAAATACGGGAAGGATGGGTTTTCTTGCCAATATACCCAATGAGGAAATAGGCAATTCGGTGGAGCAATTATGTTCGAACGATTATGAGATAATTGAAAGGTCATTGCTTGAAATTACCAGACCGGACGGATTGTTTGGTTCAGAACCGGCAACAGCCCTGAATGAAGTCACTATTCAGAAAACACTGCTGAGCATGGTAATAATCCATGTCTATGTAAATGATATATTTCTGAATACTTACTGGGCTGATGGGCTCATTGTGTCAACAGCCACAGGATCAACAGCCTATAACCTCAGTGCCGGAGGGCCCATACTGTCACCCGAAGATGAAAGTATCATAATAGCACCAATTTCCCCTCATAATCTTACCATGAGGCCGATAGTACTATCGGGAAGCAGTGAATTGAAAATGATTATGGAAGGAAGGTCAGATGATTGTCTTGTAACTTGTGATTTCAGGTTCAGCAAGATACCGATACATGAAGAGATACATATTACTCAGGGCAAATCCCGGCTTAAGACGGTAATGCTTAAAGGGAGGGATTTTTACAGTACGTTGAGAAACAGGCTGATGTGGGGTGCTGATAAGAGGAATTGATAATAAACGGCCGGCAGGTTTTGAGTCTTTTCAACATGGTCCGGTTAATAATATTCGTGGAGAAGGTTAATATTATGACAGAATTTTACACACTCTGAAATTTAGATTAGTATATTTGTAACTGCAACTAAAAGCAATCATTATGAAAAGGTCCATTTTGGTTCTATTGATCTTTTGTCTTGTTATTCCTTTTTCCAGTGCACAGTTATGGAAAATGAGAAGATGGGAGGCAGTTGCCGGCGCCGGACCTTCTTTTTTCTTTGGCGATATAGGAGGATACAGGAGAACTGAAAATCTTCTGGGAATAAGGGATATAACCTATCTTCAGACCAGGTATGATGTTAATGCGAGTGTAAGATACCGTTTAACCCGGGAAGCCAATATCAGGTTAAGTATGACTTATGCTCAATTGCATGCCACAGACGAAAGAGGATCAAATGAAGGCAGGCCGTTTGAGGTGTCGACACAGATTTTTGAGCCGGCGCTTATCGGTGAATATTATTTCATCAAGAACAGGGCTGAAAGCAGTTATCTTTTCATGAAACGCAGGGGAAGATTTATATGGTCTATTCTGAGGTCACTTGATTTCTACGGATTTGCAGGTGTGGGAGGAGTATCCTATAAAGCAAACCCCAATGATGCACAGATAGAAGAAATGGCCTCATACGATATGAAGGACAGCGGCTTTGATTTTGTCATTCCGGGTGGCGTTGGTGCAACCCTTGTTTATACACCCAATCTTAATTTTGGTCTCGAGCTGGGGGGAAGATATGCCTTCACAGACTGGCTCGATGCCTATCATAAAGAACAATTTTCCAAGGCAAATGACGTTTATTATTTTTTGAACTTTACAATTACTTATAAATTGAAGACAGGGCCCCGTGGGTTGCCCTCATTCAGATAATAATAAACGGGATCATTTTTAATGAAGCGGATACCTTGGATCTTTCTTTTTCTTGGTTTTTTTATTTCTTCCAACGCTCAGCGTAATTCCGATTATGGGATCTTCGGAGGTGTATCATCTTATTTCGGTGATATTAATCCCGGAAAACTTATGTATTCACCCCGACCTGCTGCAGGAGCCCTTTACAGATATAATTTTCACCCTCGTCAGGCTATCCGGGCCAATATTTTTTATGGTGGTATCAGAGGTGATGACAGGGATTTCTCAAATAATTTTCAGACTGCCAGGGACTCATCTTTCTCGGGTAATGTAGGAGAACTGGCGGTACAGTTTGAATTTAATTTCCTTCCTTATACAACCCAGGGCCGATTATGGGATTTCTCACCATACTTTGCGGCAGGTGCAGGAATAGTCTCAATCAATACCGCAACAGCAGCCAATACGAGAATAACCTCTTTTCAGCCGGTCATCCCGTTTTCAATTGGCTTCAAGGTCAATATATATAAAAATATGGGATTGGAAGCTGAATATGGGTTTCGTAAAACTTTTTATGATAACTTTGACGGCTTGAAAGATATGGTTACACAGGAGGATCAGAGCCGGATCCATAATAATGACTGGTATTCATTTGCCGGTATTGTGCTGACATGGAAAATTTACAACAGGCTGGCAGGTTGTCCGGCATATGCTGATGTGGATAATAAAACCAAACATTAGAAAATGTCGCTCAGGGAAAAAATTGATATGAACAAACTACCTGTCCATATTGCAATAATAATGGACGGGAACGGAAGATGGGCTGCACAACACAGCAGGGGAAGGATTTACGGACATGAACGTGGTGTTGAATCCGTAAGACAGGTTGTTGAGGCGGCAGGAGGCCTGGGTATTAAATACCTTACACTCTACGCTTTTTCCACTGAAAACTGGGGCCGGCCTGATGAAGAAGTATCAGCTCTTATGCATATTATGGTCCAGTCTCTTAATAATGAGGGCAGTAACCTTCTGAAGAATAATGTAAAGCTTTCTGCCATAGGTGATTTTGACAGACTGGGTGATGATGTGAGATCAAAATTAAATGAAACCATCAGCCTTACATCTGTATCAACCGGACTCAACCTTATACTGGCACTGAGCTATAGTTCGAGGTGGGAACTGGCCGAAGCAGCAAGAAAAATTGCAGCCGATGTGGCACAAGGAATACTTAAACCGGAATCGGTAAATGAGGAAGAATTTGAAAAACGGCTCATCACTTGCGGCATACCTGATCCCGATCTTATGATCCGGACAAGCGGAGAACTGAGAATCAGTAATTTCCTGTTATGGCAGCTGGCTTATGCAGAATTTTATTTCACAGAAATACTTTGGCCTGATTTTGGTAAGGAGGATTTTTATAATGCAATTGTTGAATTTCAGAACAGAGAAAGACGATTTGGTAAAACGAGTGAACAGATTTTGGAAAAATAGAAAAAGAATGAAATTCAGGGAGCTTAACAGGATCTTTATGATGCTGGTTCTGGCAATGTTCAACATTATTGCTTATACCCAGGAAAAACAGGAAATATTTGATTATACAGCTGAAGATGATTATGTGATCGGTGGTGTTTCAGTTTCAGGAGTAAGATATCTTGATATCAATGCCATTGTCGGTATTTCAGGCCTCAGGGTCAATCAGACTATAACAATTCCGGGAGATGCAATAAAAAATGCAGTTCAGAGACTTTGGACACAGGGACTTTTTTCCGATGTGAGAATATCAATTGAGTCAACAAAATCCGATACGGTCTTCCTGGATATCCTTCTTCAGGAACGACCAAGGATTTCTGCAATAAAATTTTATGGTATCAGGCAATCGGAAACCCAGGATATTAACGAAAAGATTAATCTTCCTGTGGGTTCACAGATCACTTCCTACATTCTTGAAAACACAAAAAAAATAATCAGGGATCATTACATTGAAAAAGGATTTTATAATACTACCGTGGATTTCATTCAGAAAGATGATCCTGATCAGCCCAATAATGTGATCCTTACGATCAATGTGGACAAAAAAGAAAGAGTTAGGATTGGTGATATTACCTTCATCGGAAATGAAAGTTTTGACGAAAAGAAACTCAGACGCCAGATGAAAGGGACGAAGAAAAAGAACATGAATTTCTTTAAGCCATCAAAATATATTGCCGAAAAGTATGAGGAAGATAAGGAAAAGCTGATCACTTTTTACAATGATAACGGCTTCAGGGATTTTACAGTTTTATCCGATTCACTTTATGATATTTCAGAAGATCGTGTGGGACTGGTAATAAAAGTGGATGAGGGTGATCAGTATTATCTCAGGAATGTAGACTGGGTAGGGAACAGTGTATATAGCAAGGAAGATCTCTCCAGGGTTTTCAATGTTGAGAAAGGATCTGTTTATAATCAGTCACTTATCCTTGACAGGCTGAAAGGTCTTAGCGGAGCTGAAGATGCCGTCAGCAATCTTTACCTCGATTACGGCTATCTGTTTTCACAGCTAACTCCTGTTGAATCAAAAGTCGAAGGTGATTCGATTGATCTGCAGGTGAGGATATATGAAGGTGACCAGGCTTATGTGAATAATGTGATCATTTCAGGGAACACGAGGACCAATGAACATGTCGCACGTCGTGAACTTTATACTCTTCCCGGAGATCTTTTCAGCAAGGAGAAGATCCTTCGCTCAATCCGGCAGCTTGGTGTGCTGGGTCATTTCGATCCTGAAAAAATAAATCCCACACCAATGCCCGATCCCATGAACGGGACAGTAGATCTACTTTATAAGCTTGAGGAAAAAGCAAACGATCAGTTTGAAATATCGGGAGGATGGGGAGCCGGAATGCTGGTAGGTACAATTGGTGTCCGCTTCAATAATTTCGCGATGAGAAATTTCTTTAACCTGAAGGAATGGAGACCTTATCCTTCGGGCGATGGCCAGTCACTGAGCATCAGGGCACAATCGAACGGACGGATTTACCAGTCATATTCGGTATCTTTCATGGAACCATGGCTCGGCGGGAAAAGAGCCAACTCATTCTCCGTCTCGCTCTACAGGTCAATGATGACAAACGGCAAGAAGAAGGGAGAGGACGGACGTCAGTCAATGATAATTGACGGTGCATCGATAGGACTGGGGAAAAGACTCGAATGGCCGGATGACTATTTCTCAATATACGGGGAACTCAGTTATCAGAAATATAATCTTAATAATTATAATTATTACCAGTTTCTGTTCGAGAACGGTGAATCAAACCTTCTGAGCCTTACGGCAAGACTGCAGAGATTTTCCGTTGGTCCGAATATAATATATCCCCGAAGCGGTTCGTCCTATACTATTTCACTTCAGGCAACACCTCCATATTCATATATCTCAGGAAAGAACATGGCGGGTTTACCTGATGAAGAAAAATATAAATGGATAGAGTTCCATAAATGGACTTTCAAATCAGAAAATTATTTCCCTCTTACAAGAGATGACAAGCTGGTACTGAGTGCAAGATTTGCATTCGGATATCTTGGTCATTACAACAGGGATATCGGACCTTCTCCCTTTGAATCATTCAGTGTGGGAGGTGATGGTATGACAGGTTACAGCTTCTACGGACGGGAAATAATAGCTCTGCGGGGTTATACCAACCAGTCACTTACACCTACAGCAGCCAACGGGGCTCCGGTCGGTAATGTATACTCAAAGATGACCTTTGAGGTAAGATATCCAATATCTCTCAATCAGCAGGCAACAATATACGGACTGGCATTCCTTGAAGCAGGAAGGGCATGGAACAAACTAAAGGAATATAATCCTTTCAGAATGAACAGGGCTGCCGGTATCGGACTGAGAGCCAATCTTCCGATGTTCGGATTGCTTGGGATTGACTGGGGCTATGGTTTTGACCAGGTACCCGATCCTGCAAGATTCAATAACGCTAATAAATCACAATTCCATTTTGTTATAGGTCAGCAATTTTAATAGTATGTTAAAAATTAAAGTCATGAAGAAAATCAGTTTTATTATAGGAATACTGCTTCTGACATCAGCCATGGCTGTTGCACAGAAATATGCATTCGTAGATACGGAATACATAAGGAAGAATATTCCTGCCTTCACAACTGCACAGGAACAGCTTGACAATCTTTCAAAACAATGGGAGAAAGAGGTTGCCGACGGTTATGCAGTGGTTGAACAGATGTATAAATCATATCAGAATGAGGCTCCGCTTCTTTCCCAGGATATGAAAATAAAGAGGGAAGAAGCTATTATCAACAAGGAGAAGGAAATGAAAGAACTCCAGAATAAATATTTCGGAATGGAAGGCGAATTGTTCAAAAAGAGGGAAGAACTGGTTAAACCAATCCAGGATGAGATACTCAAAGCCATCAAGGATATCGCAGTGGAAGGAAGTTATGCAGTAATTTTCGACTCTGCATCGGGAGGTAATATACTTTTTGCAAATCCGAAATTTGATATAAGCGATCAGGTACTTGAAAAATTAGGTTTTAAGAATTAAATAATTACATTTGCAATTGTTAAAAATTAATACACAGTAAAATAATGAAAAGACTTATAGGACTAGCGGCTCTTGTTGTTTTCATGATTTCTGCCGGTCAGGCTCAGAATTTGAAATTCGGACATATAAACAGTGATGAACTGATAAGAGCTTTACCGGAATTTGATACAGCAAATGCCCAGCTGGAGAAATTCCGTCAGGAACTGGTAAATAACCTTGAGATAATGTCGGTTGAACTCAATAATAAAAGTGATGCCTTTAACAAAGAAAGTAAAAACCTGACAGATGTTGTCCGTCAGACCAAAGAACAGGAACTGATCGATCTTAACAGGAGAATTCAGGAATTCCAGGTCAATGCGCAGGAACAGCTCCAGAACAAGCAGGTTGAATTATTTCAGCCTATATATAATAAGGTAGACAAAGCAATCAAGGATGTGGGTAAGGAGAACAGTTTCGTATATGTCTTTGATATAGCCAAAGGTTCCCTTCTCTATTTTGATGAGACTAAAAGTACCAATGTAATGGCACTTGCCAAGGCGAAGCTTGGACTGAAATAGATTAACAAAATATAATCCTGACCATCCGCATTATGACGGGTGGTCTTTTTTTAATATCAGGTCAGAGTGAGAAACAAGCCAATAGGTATTTTTGATTCGGGTGTGGGAGGCCTTACGGTAGCACAGTCGATCAAACAGATATTACCGGGAGAGAGTCTTATTTATTTCGGCGACACAGCTCATCTTCCATATGGAGATAAATCGGCTGAAGCGATAAAGAATTATTCAAGAAAGATCACTGAATTTCTTCTTGAACATGGATCCAAAGTAGTTCTGGTCGCATGTAATTCAGCATCTGCATCCGCGTTTGATTCTCTCAGGGATGAATATGGCGACCGGACAATACTTATTGATGTAATTGATCCGGTTGTTGATTATCTGAGTACCCGGAATTATTCAAAAGTGGGGGTAATAGGAACCAAGAGAACGATCAGTTCAGGTACCTATGAAAACAAGATAAGGATCAAATC
The DNA here is from genome assembly GCA_964421975.1 of uncultured Rikenellaceae bacterium. GTDB lineage: Bacteria > Bacteroidota > Bacteroidia > Bacteroidales > VadinHA17 > LD21. The sequence continues at coordinate 43,465 of CAYQZL010000006.1, read as the reverse complement.
CCCCTCAACAGCTGTGGTATCTCTTGCAACACCACTGCTGGTACCGATGATAGAAGAAGGATTCATATTCGATGATATAAGTAATGCCATAATAAGGGCATATCTTTCAGATGATTCGCTCGAAGATATTCAGGCTCTGATACTTGGTTGTACCCATTATCCGATCATAAGAAACCAGATATGTAAGATTTTCAATTTCAATATTGAAGTTGTAGATTCAGGGAAACCGGTTTCACTTATCCTGAAGGATCATCTTGAAAAAAACAACCTTTTAAATGATTCCGGTAAAGTGGATGACCGGTTTTTTGTATCTGATTATACACCTTACTTTGAAAAAATAGCCAGAATGTTTTTCGACGGGGAGATCAACCTTAAAAAAGCGGATATCTGGAATTAAATCATATAATTACTGCAATATTTTCCTGCCTGTAAAGGGACAGGCTGTTATAAATGTACCGGGTCGCTTAAAACATGACCAAAATCAACACATTTGATATTTATTATATGTTCCTTCGCATTTATATACCTGATTTTTTTTATATTAATAACTTATTTGATTAACTCCCGGAATTGAAAAAACAAAGGTTATAATGACTAAGTGTACGAAAGTTGTTTCAAAAGAAGAAGTGGTCATCCGCTTTTCGGGTGATTCGGGTGACGGGATGCAGCTGACAGGCACTCTGTTTTCGGATGCTGCTGCCCATTACGGGAATGATTTCACTACTTTCCCTGATTATCCAGCCGAGATACGTGCACCACAGGGTACCGTTGGAGGTGTTTCAGGCTTTCAGGTTCATCTCGGACATTCAGAAATTGAGACACCGGGTGATTATGCCGATGTACTGGTGGCAATGAATCCGGCAGCAATAAAAGCCAATGCCCTGTGGGTAAAGCAGGGAGGAACAATAATTTATGATAAGGATAATTTTACCGAAAAGAATATTGAGAAAGCAGGTTATATAAGCGATCCCATCGCTGAAGAGAAGCTTGAAACCTATAATATCATTCCTGCACCAATAACTTCAATGGTAAAGGAAGCATTGAAGAATTTCGGACTCGATCCGAAATCAGTACTCAGAACAAAGAATATGTTTGCTCTGGGAATGGTATACTGGCTGTTTGACAGAAAATTAAAATATACCGAGCAGTATTTCGATATAAAGTTTTCATCAAGGCCGGAAATTGCTGAAGCCAATAAGATAGCACTGAGGGCCGGTTATTATTATGCAGAAACAATTGAAGCACTTACTCCTGTTATCAAGATCCAGCCTGCCAATATAGCCCCCGGTTTATACCGAAACATAAACGGGAATACAGCAACAGCCTGGGGACTTATGGCAGCTGCAGAGAAGGCCGGGCTTGAAATTTTCATAGGGTCCTATCCCATTACTCCTGCAACAGGGATCCTTGAGGAGTTTGCAGCACATAAAGATCTTGGAATCAAAAGTTTCCAGGCAGAAGATGAGATAGCCGGTATATGTTCTGCTCTTGGTGCAAGTTTTGCCGGAAATCTGGCTGTAACATCAACATCCGGACCGGGACTGGCTCTTAAATCGGAAGCAATAGGTCTGGCGGTTATGGCTGAACTTCCGATCGTTATAATAAACGTTCAGAGAGGAGGCCCTTCAACCGGTTTGCCGACAAAGACAGAACAGGCTGATCTTCTTCAGGCACTGTATGGGAGAAATGGTGAAAGTCCGGTAGTTGTTATTGCAGCAAGTAGCCCGGTTGATTGCTTCCATTTTGCCTATGAGGCAGCCAGAATTGCAATAGAACATATGACACCTGTAATATTGCTTACTGACGGTTACCTGGCAAATGGTTCAGAGCCATTCAGAGTTCCTGATATGAAGGATCTTCCACCTGTTACTCCTCCGTATGCAGATAAAGATGATTTACCATTCCATCCTTACAAAAGGAACAGCGATACCTTAGCCCGTTACTGGGCGATTCCCGGTACAAAAGGTCTGGAACACCGTATCGGAGGTCTTGAAAAGACTGTTAAGGGAACCGTTTCCTATGTTCCGGAAAACCACGAATTAATGGTGAAATTAAGATCTGAAAAAATTGCCAGAGTTACTGAAAAAGTGCCTGACCTCAGGATCAGGGGTGAAGCTTCCGGCGATCTGCTGCTTGTGGGATGGGGCGGAGCACGGGGTTACCTTGTTGCTGCTGTGAAGGAATTACAGTCTGAGGGTTATAAAGTAAGCTTTGCAAATTTCAATTATATTAATCCTTTGCCAAAAAATGTAAAGGAAATATTCAGCGGATTCAAAAAAATTGCCGTGGCAGAGTTAAACCTGGGGCAGTTTGCTTCCTATCTCAGATCGAAACATGGTGAATTTACCTTTGAACAGATAAATAAGGTTCAGGGTATGCCTTTCACAACCAGGGAAATAAAGGATAGTTGCATCAAAATACTGGAGGGCAATTAAAATGACAGAACTACAACCATTTCAATATACGCCAAAGGATTTTAAAAGTGATCAGGAAGTGAGATGGTGCCCGGGATGTGGTGACCATGCCATCCTGAATGCAGTCCAGAAGGCTTTGTCGGAACTTGGCATACCCAAAGAAAAATTTGTTTTTGTATCCGGAATCGGTTGTTCGTCCAGATTCCCTTATTATATGGATACCTATGGATTCCATGGGATACATGGCCGGGCTGCTGCAATTGCTTCAGGAGTTAAAATTGCCAATCCTGACCTTTCGGTATGGCAGATCACTGGTGACGGAGATGCGCTGGCTATCGGAGGAAACCATTTCATACATGTGATCAGGCGAAACATAGATCTTAATATAATATTGTTCAATAACGAGATCTATGGCCTTACAAAGGGTCAGTATTCCCCGACATCCGAGAAAGGTCTGGTAACAAAAACTTCACCTTTCGGCACTATAGAAGAACCGTTCTCTGTAGGTGAACTTGTTGTGGGTGCCAGAGGGAAATTCTTTGCCAGAACGGTAGATGCCAATGTGACCCTCTCCACACAGATATATATTGAAGCTGCAAAACATAAGGGTACATCTGTAATAGAAGTGTTGCAGAACTGTGTTATTTTCAATGATAATATCCATGAAAAGGTAACCGGCAGGGATCACAGGGATGACAGAACGATCATCCTGAGGCATGGGGAACCGATGATCTTTGGGCGGGAGAATGACAAAGGCCTGATACTTGAAGGTTTGAAAATGAAAGTGGTCAGAATAGGAGAGAATGACATTACAACCGGGGATCTTCTCAAACATGATGCTAAGGAGCCAAACCCAGGTATACATTATATGCTTGCCAATATGAGATATCCTGAATACCCTGTTGCTCTTGGTGTTATAAGAGCCGTGGAAGGAAAGACATATGAAACCGATATGGAAGAACAGATCAGGAATATCAAAGCTGACAGCAAAATAAAATCGATGGATGATCTGCTTAAAAGCGGATCGACCTGGGAGGTCAGATAATTAATAGCACAATACCACCCCTATGCGGTTAATGGGAATTTTAGTAATTTTAAACCTGATTTCCCCTGATACCGCTCCATGGAAGATAAAAACCAGATAAGCCCGGAGTACCATCGTTTACTCCATGAACAACATGAACGTTTAAAGGAACTTGGGTGTATAAACCAGACCACCTATATCCTTAAGGAATCCAAACCTGTTGATGAAACCCTTCAGCAGATCGTCCTCCTTCTGCCCGCTGCATGGCAATATCCGAAATATACCGAAGCAAGGATCAAATACCGTGGTAAATCATTTGAAACTCCCGGTTTCGTTGAGTCTCAATGGAAAATGGAGCAGGAATTCAATACCATTGACGATGAAAAGGGTGTAATACAGGTTTATTATACACAGGAATTCAAAATTGAATATGAAGGCCCTTTTTTAAAGGAAGAAAGGGACCTGATCCTGAATATTGCAAATCTTATTACCGGATATATCAACAGTTCAAAAGCGCGTGATATTATTCTGGGAAGATCCATCCCCGGTGAAGATGTGGAGGAAATTAAAGATCTCTCCTCCAGGCAGTTACTGCAGAAGTTCCTGGAACGTCATAATGCCGAGAGGGATGTTTTCCACGATCTGCAGCCTTTCAAGGTAAAGGAAATTCTTCTTGTGGCGAATCTGTATGATGCTTATTCTATTGAAGGTGAAGGAAGATTTGCTGATCATATGCTGGGAGAGTATCACCAGATGAGCCTTACTTCATTACCCAGACTTACCGGAGTATCGGGCGAGGAGGAAGCTTTCAACCGGCTTAAAGCCAGGCATTATGACATGGTTATCATTATGGTGGGACTCGACAAGGATGTGCCGATCAAACTCTGCAGAAATATTAAATACAAATATCCTTATATGCCCGTTTACCTTCTTCTTAATTATCCCGAAGATGTGGCTTATATAAGGAAACAGAAAGCAGTCGGAGTACCTATTGACAATTATTTCGTCTGGACAGGAGAATCGAAGGTGTTCTTTGCAATGGTCAATCTTCTTGAGGACAAGGTCAATGTTGACAACGATACCAGAAAAGGTCTGACCGGTGTAATCCTTCTGGTGGAAGATTCAGCCGAATACTACTCGAGCTATCTGCCCATGCTTTATACTCTTGTGATGGATCAGACACGACATCTTATAGAGGATGTATCAACGGATGAGCTTTACAAGGTATTGAAACTGAAAACCCGGCCGAAGATACTTCTTGCCCTTAACTGGGAGGATGCAATTACAATTTATAATAAATATGAAAACAATCTGCTCTGTGTTATCTCTGATATAAGGTTCACAAAGAACGGGAAAGATCATGATACGGCAGGCTTTGAGCTTATCAGCCATATAAAGACACGGCTTCCGAAATTACCCACGGTTATACAGTCGGCTGATCCGGAAAATGCAAGGCATGCATATGCACTCAAATCAAATTTCATAAATAAGAATTCCGAAGGACTGATGCAGGATCTTAAGTCCTTTATAAATTATTATCTCGGATTCGGACATTTTGTTTACAGGGATGACAAGGGAAGACAGATTGCCGTTGCAAAGTCTATGAAGGAGTTTGAGGCATATCTGGAAACAATCCCTGAAGATTCGCTTGAATATCATGCGCTTGGAAATCATTTTTCCCAATGGCTGATGGCAAGGGGAGAAGTTAAAATAGCCTGGCAGATCAACCCCATAAAAGTATCTGATTTTAAAAGTATAAAGGAACTGAGGGAATATCTTCTCGACCTGATAAGGAAAAGACGCAGGGAACAGAATAAAGGGAGAGTAGTTAATTTCGAGGAATCAGCAGTTGCCGATGAGGCCAATGTGGTAAGCCTGTCCAGCGGATCGCTGGGAGGAAAGGGCAGAGGCCTGGCATTCATCAATACACTTATTTATAGTTTTGAACTGGGAAGATTATTACCCGGGATTAATATCAAGACACCCGTCACGGCCATTATCGGTACTGACGAGTTTGATATGTTTATGGAACGTAATCATTTGTGGGAAAAGATCAAAGAGATTAAAGATTATGCCCTTATCCAGAAGATGTTCATCGAGGGAAGCCTGAGCTATACCCTTGAGAAAGAATTGCGGATATTTCTGAAGCATATCGGGAAACCACTGGCTGTAAGATCTTCAAGTCTCTTTGAGGATTCACTCAGCCAGCCATTCTCGGGGATATTTGAGACATATATACTTCCAAATAATCACCACGAGTTTGAAATACGACTGAAACAACTTACCGGAGCCATTAAACTTGTATTTTCATCGATCTATTCAAAGAGTTCCAGGACATATTTTGAGGCAATAAATTACAAGATAGAGCTTGAAAAAATGGCTGTTGTGATACAGGAAGTAGTGGGGAACAGGTTTGGGGATGTTTATTATCCTCATATAAGCGGTACGGCTCAGTCATATAATTTTTACCCTGTTTCTCATATGAAACCTGAAGATGGAGTGGCTGTAGTGGCTGTAGGTCTGGGGCATTATGTTGCAGAGGGAGAAAGGGCTTTCAGATTCTGTCCGGAATATCCCAACATGGACATTATATCGCAAAGGGATCTTTATAAGAATTCACAGGTTCGCTTTTATGCTGTTGATATGAAGAAGCAGGAAATAGATCTGCTTGATGGCGAAAAAGCAGGGCTGGTATGCCTCGATATCAGTGAAGCGGAATCCCATGGAACAATTAATCATACGGCATCTGTCTTAAATGTTGACAATGATACAATTACTCCCGGTCTGGAAACATCAGGGCCCAGGGTGATAAACTTTGCCAATATCCTGAAATATAATTTTGTACCTCTGGCCCCAACCCTGAAAACGATACTGGAAGTTGTGGAAGAGGCTATTGGTAATCCTTCCGAGATTGAATTTGCAGTCGATCTCACAAAGGATGAAAACGGAAATGCAACGTTTTACCTTCTTCAGATTAAGCCTCTTACCGGGATTGGGGCGGATTATGAAATTGATCCTGACAGTATCAATTATGATGATCTGCTTCTCAGGACCGAAAAAAGTATGGGCAATGGTGTTATCAGTAATATTACAGATGTGGTATATGTTGAACCTGAAAAGTTCACTAATCTTAGGACACTTGAAATGGCTGATGAGATAGAAAAGATTAATGATAGTCTTATCCGTGAAAACCGCAATTATATCCTTATCGGTCCGGGCAGATGGGGAACAAAGGACCGTTTCCTTGGAATACCGGTTGTCTGGCCGCAAATCTCAAATGCTAAAGTGATTGTGGAGATCGGTCTTCCTGGTTATTACCTTGATGCATCACTCGGTTCCCATTTTTTCCATAATGTTACCGCTATGAATGTGGGATACTTCTCAGTCAATGAGGGGATTAATGACGGTCTGATGAACTGGGACAAGCTTAAGGGTCAGGAAATAATCGGAACTGGTGAATTCTTCAGGCATATCAGGTTTGAAAAACCGCTTATGGTCCGAATGGATGGGAAAAAAGGACTGGCTGTCATTACATTGAATCAGTAAAACAGTATCGTATGACTATTGTAGGAGGGGTGCTTGACCTTGAAAAATATGATTTCACCGATACATCCTTTGATCTTCTGATGCAGAAAAGGATACACAGGGTGTTGATTATCTGCAGCAGTTATGATAATTACATGCTGGAAGAGGACGGAAGGATCGATGAACAGATCTTCAATGAATATGTATCGCTGAATCTGCGTTATCCTCCAATATTTGTTCAGACAGATAATGCTGAAGATGCGTTCAGGATACTGAGGGAGCAAAAAATCGACCTGGTGATCTCAATGGTGAGCCTGAAGGGAACAGATGTTTTTGCTCTTGCCAAAAGGATAAAAGGTGATTATCCGGATATACCGATAGTTGTACTGACATATTTTTCAAGGGAAGTCTCCCTCAGACTTGAAGGTGAGGATCTGAGTGCCATAGATTATGTATTCTGCTGGCTTGGTGATGCATCGCTGATACTTGCAATCATAAAGCTTATTGAGGATAAAATGAATGCCGATAATGATATTGAAAGAGTCGGCGTTCAGGCAATAATACTTATCGAGAATTCTATCAGATATATTTCATCATATCTTCCCAACATTTACAGGATCGTGCTTCAGCAGTCACTAGATTTCCAGAGGGAAGCATTAAATGAGCATCAGAGGATGCTTAAAATGAGAGGGCGTCCTAAAATACTCCTGGCAAATAATTTCAATGATGCAATCGCATTATACAGTAAGTATAAGTATAATGTTCTCGGGGTGATCTCCGATATAAGTTATAAAAGGGATAATATCCAGGATGAAAATGCAGGTATAGAATTGTGTAAGATCGTAATGGACGACGATGATAAGGTCCCTTTCCTGCTGCAATCATCCAATCTTGATCATAAATGGAAAGCTGAGGAGATGGGAGCAGGATTCATATATAAGTATTCCAAGACCCTCTCTCTTGAATTGCGTAATTTCATAATACAGAATCTGGCTTTCGGTCCCTTTGTTTTCAGAAATCCGGTTACCCTGGAACCGATAGCTATTGCCACGGACCTGCAGAGCCTTCAGCAGAAGATTCTGACAGTTCCGGATAATGTTCTTGAGTATCATGCCACCAGGAACCATTTCTCCAAGTGGCTCAATGCAAGGGCTCTTTTTCCTGTTGCCCAGATGTTCAAGTATATCAGTAAGGAGGACTTTCCCACTGTTGATGAGATGAGGCGTTTTCTCTATGTGGCCATTTCCAGTTTCCGGCTGGGAAAGGGAAGAGGTGTCATAGCCAAATTCGATAAATCCAGCTTTGATGAGTACCAGATATTCTCACGTATCGGTGAAGGTTCAATCGGAGGTAAAGCAAGAGGACTGGCGTTCATTAACAGGATAATAAAGATTAACAAGCTATATAACAAGTTCACGGATGTTCTGATCACAATACCAAGAACAGTGGTATTGAGCACCGATGTTTTCGATGAATTCATGGATCATAACAACCTTTATTCGGTTGCTCTTTCAGATCTTCCGGATAATGAAATACTGAACAGGTTCCTTGTTGCAGAGCTGCCCGGGCATGTTTACCAGGATTTCTATGCATATCTGGCAGTGTCACGTAACCATCCCATAGCGGTAAGATCATCAAGCAAGCTTGAAGATTCACATTATCAGCCATTTGCCGGTGTCTATTCAACATACATGATCCCCAGGCTGACCGATAACAAGCTCATGATAAAGGCAATGTCGGATGCAATAAAGGAGGTTTATGCTTCTGTATTTTACAAAGCCAGCAAAGCATATATGACCGCCACAAGCAATGTTATTGATGAAGAAAAAATGGGCATTGTGCTTCAGGAGGTTTGCGGAAACCGCCATGGCGATATATTTTATCCCACATTTTCAGGTGTGGCAAGGTCAATTAATTATTATCCCATAGGTTCAGAGAAAGCAGAAGACGGGATCGCAAATGTTGCTTTCGGACTCGGGAAACTGATTGTTGAAGGAGGATTGTCTCTGCGTTTCTGTCCGAAGATGCCAAAGAAAATACTTCAGCTTTCATCACCTGAAACCGCCCTGCGCGACACCCAGAAAATTTTCAGGGCACTGGACCTTAACATCAACAGTTTTGTTCCATCCACGGATGACGGTGTTAACATACCACGGATTGATATCAGGGATGCTGTAAATGACGGGGCAATGAAATACCTGGCTTCAACTTACGATTATGCTAACAATGTCATGAGAGACGGTATTATGTCGGCCGGCAGGCGAATAATATCCTTCGCAGGGATACTTCAGCACAATCTTTTTCCGCTGGCCGACATATTGAACACATTACTGGAACTCGGACAGAGAGAGATGAATAATCCCATCGAAATTGAATTTGCCTGTAATCTTGAGACTCCTGCCGGGACACCGAAGACATTCAATTTTCTTCAGATAAGGCCGATAGTACATACTGATGAAGCATACAATATAAATATCGAAAATATAAATCCGGCTGATACAATTATTTTTTCCGGATCGGCACTCGGACATGGTGTATTTAAAGGTATTTCGGACCTTGTTTATGTAAAACCCGAGTCTTTCAATCCGTCTCATAACAAGAATCTGGCAGAAACAATTGAAAATCTGAATTCCTCTTTTGCCATGCAGGGAAAAGGATATGTGCTGATCGGACCCGGCAGATGGGGTTCTACCGACCCGTGGCTTGGAATACCGGTCAAATGGGCCCAGATCTCGGCTGCAAGATTAATAGTTGAGTCAGGTCTGAAGAACTACCGGATCGATCCGAGCCAGGGTACACATTTCTTTCAGAACCTTACTTCTTTCGGAGTGGGTTATTTCACCATTAATCCCTTTATTAATGAAGGTCACTATGATGTTGATTATCTCAACAATATGACCCCGGTTTATGAAGACAACTCGGTAAGGCATGTGAGATTTGACAAACCAATGGATATCAGAATTGATGGACGAAAACATAAAGGGGTAATAATGAAGCCTTTATAGATCTTCAGAATGTGGCTCCCTCTGTAATTACATCCTTGTTAATTTTTCTGATAAGACCCTGAAGGACACTTCCGGGACCTGCTTCGATAAAATGATCAGCACCATGTGAAATCATATTCTCAATACTTTGAGTCCATCTCACGGGAGAGGTCAGTTGTGCGACCAGGTTTGTTTTGATTATAACAGGATCAAGTGATGGTTTAGCATCGACATTCTGGAAGACAGGACATATTGGTTTACTGAATTTTGTATTCCGGATGGCTTCCTCAAGTTCTGCTCTTGCAGGTTCCATGAGCGGTGAATGGAAAGCTCCGCCTACCTGCAGCTTCAATGCCCTTTTTGCACCCTTCGTCTTAAGTATCTCAATTGCTTTTTCAATACCCCGATCTGAGCCGGAAATTACTATCTGGCCCGGACTGTTATAATTGGCCGGGACAACAATATCGCTTAGACCGGCACATACTTCTTCAACTATCCTGTCATCAAGGCCGATTATCGCGGCCATTGACGATGGTGCTTTTTCGCAGGCTTTCTGCATGGCAGACGCTCTTCCCGATACAAGGATCAGCCCATCTTCAAATGATAATGTTTTATTTGCCACAAGTGCCGAGAATTCTCCAAGAGAGTGGCCTGCGACCATTTCGGGAACAAATCCGTTTCCTGCTAATGAAGCAAGAATGACTGAATGAAGGAATATCGAAGGTTGTGTAACCCTTGTCTGCTTCAGGTCTTCTTCAGTTCCGTTAAACATCAGGTCGGTGATCCTGAAACCCAGAGCAGTATTTGCTTTTTCGAACATTTCTTTAGCAAGGGTGGATCTTTCATACAGATCTTTTCCCATGCCGGGGAATTGTGCTCCCTGTCCGGGGAATACGTATGCTTTCATAGAAGATTTTTAATGAAGTCTTGAACCTATCAGATGAATAAACTCTTCACGGGTGTTTAGGTTTGAAAGGAAAATACCGGTAAAGGCTGATGTTGTCGTGACCGAATTCTGTTTCTGAACACCTCTTATCTGCATGCACATGTGTTGTGCTTCAATAACTACTGCCACACCAAGTGGATTGAGACACTCCTGAAGCGTATTCCTGATCTGAACGGTCAGTCTTTCCTGAACCTGCAGCCGGCGGCTGAATGCTTCCACAACTCTGGCAAGTTTGCTTAGACCGGTAATATAACCATCAGGTATATAGGCAACATGTGCTTTACCGAAAAAGGGGAGCATATGATGTTCACACATGGAATAAATGTCTATATCCTTTACAATGACCATCTGTCTGTAATCTTCCCTGAACTTGGCAGAATTGATTATCTGGCAGGGATTCATGGAGTACCCCATAGTAAGGAAATTCAATGCTTTTGCAACTCTTTCCGGGGTCTTCTTTAACCCTTCGCGATCAGGATCTTCACCAAGAAGCTGGAGTACCCTGTAGTATATTCCCGAGAGTTCTTTTATATTTTCTTCGTTCCATGATTCAATTTTATTATAACCGTTTCGTACGGTTGTCTCCTCATTCTGCGCGTCTTTAATTATTTTAGCCATAGTATTCGGTTGAATTATTTTCAGTTTCACAAATTCTTACACAATGAAGCTTTGCACCTTCTTTTTCGATAAAGGGCCTGAGTTCTTCCCATATTGAAACGGCAAGATTTTCGGTGGTTGCAATCTTACCTTCCATAAAAGGGACCTCGAGATTTATATTCTTGTGATCTATCTTTTCTGTTATCCTTTCCCTGATAATCTCTTTAAGAGTACTAATGTTCATTACAAACCCGGTTTCGGACGATACTTCTCCTTTTATCGTAACAAAAAGTTCATAATTATGTCCGTGCCATTTCGGATTGGAACATTTTCCGAAAAGCTCCATGTTTTTTTCATCCGTCCAGTCCTGCCTGAACATCCTGTGGGCAGCACTGAATCTTTCACGGCGGGTAAGATATATCATCATTTGTTCAATTAGCTTGCAATATTAACCAATATAGTTGATCTTTTTAAATATATTTAAGCTCTTATTGATTGAACTGATTCTGTAAATATAATACATGAGGGTATTACTGGTAACAGCCACAGAAACAGAAGCCGGGATTATAAGGAAATTTTTTGTACCGGATAAGAAGACTGACAGTTATATTGCAGGAAATAAATCCGTTGATCTGCTTGTGACAGGAGTTGGTGCGGTTGCTACAGCATGGGCACTGACAAGATGGTTTAGTACGGAATCCCGTCCTGATCTGGCAATAAATGCCGGAATTGCAGGCAGTTTCATGGACGACATTAAAACAGGGGACGTTGTGATGCCGGTACTGGATTGTTTCGCAGATTCAGGAATAGAAACAGCTTCAGGCTTTCTTGCTCTTTATGAATCAGGTCTGCAGGATCCGTGGACATACCCTTTCACCAACGGAAAAATCAGTGCAGTAAACAGATATGTTGAACAGGCTGCATTAAAGTTCAGACCTGTTACGGCAATAACCGTAAATACTGTAACAGGCACCGCTGCAACAGCCCGCAAATTGTTCCTGAAATATTATCCGGATATAGAGACCATGGAGGGAGCTGCATTCTTCTATGTCTGCAGTATGGAAAAAGTACCCTACATGGCCCTGAGAGCTGTTTCAAACAAAGTCGGTCCCCGAAACCGTGGGAAATGGGATATTAAACTCGCACTTGACAATCTGTCAGTGGCACTAAAAGATATTTTAACAACAATCAACTGAAAGGATGAAACTGACTCTTGGATTTTCTCCCTGTCCGAATGATACATATATTTTTGGGGCAATGGTACATGGGCTCGTTGATACAGAGGGTCTTGAGTTCGATTATTTTATGGCTGATGTTGAAGATCTCAATAAAAAGGCTTTTGCAGGAACAACGGATATCACAAAGATGAGCTGTTATGCATATGCTTTTGCTGCCGGTAATTATCTTATACTTAATTCGGGCAGTGCCCTGGGTTATAAGAATGGTCCCCTGCTGATAGGCAGGAAAAAGCTGACTGATGAAGAAATATGCAGTTCAAGGATCGCAATCCCGGGAAAATATACCACTGCAAACCTTTTGTTCAGCCTTGCCTGGCCGGAATCGGTAAACAAAACCGAATACCTGTTTTCGGGTATTGTTGATGCAGTGTTGGAAAATAAAGCTGATGCGGGTCTTATCATACATGAAACCAGGTTCACTTTCCACGAAAAAGGACTTATAAAAATTGCTGATATGGGTCAGTACTGGGAAAAACTTACAGGTCTGCCTATACCCCTTGGTCTGATCGCGGTCAACAGGTGTATTCCTTCGGATATGGCAATGAAAGTAAACCGTGTGATTAAAAGAAGTATTAACTATGCAGTAAAACATGGGCAGGACATCAGCGGTTTCATTGAGATGAATGCCAGAGAAATGAGGAAATCAGTAATTGAAAGTCATATTGAATTATATGTTAATGATTTTACACACGAACTGGGATCTGAGGGAAAAAGGGCAATATCCGAGCTTTTCAGCAAGGGACGGGAAAAAGGTGTTGTTCCTGAACTCCCCGGAGATATTTTCCTTATCAAATGAACCTGACATGACATCAGGAATGACTAAATTTGTTAGAATACTTGCAGACTACCTTTATGGTTTATAAAAATCTGCCGGAAGGAAGATTAAGAACAGGCAAAGTTTATTAATAATCAGAGTAGAAATTTATATTATATGCAAATTACTGATCTGGTTTACAGGACAAGGAGTTTCAGACGTTTTGATGAGTCTGTGAACATAAGTTATGATAAGCTTGAAAAGCTGGTTGATCTGGCCAGAATGTCAGCATCAGGTGCCAACCGCCAGCCATTGAAATTCATGATCATGAATTCGCCTGATGAGTGTTCCGGAATATTTCCGTCTCTGATATGGGCAGCCTATCTGAAGGATTGGGATGGACCCGGACCAGGAGAGAAGCCTTCGGCATACATTATAATACTGGGCGACAAGTCTGTTTTCGAATCATTTGGCGTCGATCATGGTATAGCTGCACAGAGCATTATGCTTGGTGCCACTGAGGCAGGTTTCGGGGGTTGTATGATAGCTTCCATAAAAAAAGAACTGCTCCGGAAAGAACTTAACATTCCGGAAAGATTTGAGATACTGCTTGTTCTGGCTCTCGGGAAACCTGCTGAAAATGTTATTGTTGATGAGATAAAAGACGGTGATGTCAGATACTGGAGAGATGAAAATGATAATCACCATGTTCCGAAAAGGCCGCTGAGCGAATTGATTGTAAGATTCTGATTCTGATGTTTAAGATGAAAAAGTATTTATACGGATTATTGTTTTTTCTTATAATTATCCCGGTCATATCGGGACAGCAGCCGGTGAATAATATACTTTTTCACGGGATCGTAATGGATGCAGAGACCAGGACTCCGCTTGCCGGCTCACAGATAATTATTAACAGGGCTTTTTCATCAATTAGTGACAGTGAAGGCAAATTTGCATTTTATGTCAGCAGGCTCGATACTGTCAGGTTCAGGATGCTGGGATATAAAACTACAGTATTGCACATAAGTGATACCCTTCAGGGAAATGAATTCATAACCGGGATCTATATGAAAACAGATACTCTGTCGATAGATGAAATAGTGATTGTTCCCAGGTTACGAACCCTGAAATCTGATCTGCTCAGACCAGCTGTTGAACACGATCCCATAAATGAAAACGCCAGATATAATCTGGAAGTTTCTGCATATCAGGCAAAGATTTCCCAGGGTAATCTGGGGGATCCTGATATGAATTATCAGTTCCTTCAGCAGAAAAGAAGGGCGGAAGTTTATTCGAAAGGTCAGATCCCTTCCGATCAGATTGTCGGATTAAGTCCTTTCATGATCATTCCTGCAGTCTATCTTCTGATGAACGGATTCCCTCCAAAACCTCCGGCCATTACCCCAAGTCTCTCTGATTATGAATTGAATATGATTTACAAAAAATACCTTGAAACCTACGTCAAAGACTGAATTCCCCTGACTCCGGGTTTTCCATCACCCTCTCATCCTCTATCCCCCTCACCTCTGGTCCCGGCCCAGCAGGCAGTTGGCAGGAGGCAACCTCAGCCTCAGCCTCAGCCTCAGCTAGCCCTTAATAAAGATAGCCTTGATGATATGACTTGCCATTTTCGGATTTTCTTTCAGCCTTCGGGTTGAATAACCGAACCATTTTTCACCGAAAGGGACATAGACTCTCATTGTATGTCCTTTATCCACTATGCTTTGTCTTAATTTTGGGGTTACACCATAAAGCATCTGGAATTCATACATATGCGAAGGAACATTATACTGTGATATAAGTTTATATGCATTTTCAATCAGAAACTTATCATGTGTTGCTATGCCTGCGTATATCCTGTTCACAAGCATGTATTCGAGATCTTCAAGATAATGCCGGTTTATCTCCTCGTATTTCTTATATGAGATCGCTTCCGGTTCAATATAAATACCTTTACAAAGCCTTATGTTCAGGGGATTTTCCGGGGTATTAAGATCTGAAAGGCTGATCAGGTCATCATGAGTTCTTTTAAGATAGGCCTGGAGTACCAGCCCGACATTTGCCGGAAATTCTTTTTTCAGTTTCCTGAACAGCTCAATCTCTTTCGAGGTACAGGCAGAATCCTCCATATCGATCCTTACGAATCCCTTATATGATGCCGCTTTAGCCACTATTTCCCTCATATACCGGTAACAAGCTTCTTCATCTATCAGAAGTCCGAAGCTTGTTGGTTTTGTTGAAAAATGTCCGTCAATACCATTCCGGGTGGCAACTTCGATCAGATCAAGGTATTCACGCTTGTTTATTTCAGCTTCATCAAGAGTTTTTATGAATTCCCCGAGAACATCTATAGTTACCTTGATATTCATGCTGTTAAGATCTTTTGATACTCTCATGGCATCTTCAATTGTTTCGCCCGAGATATATGACCTGGAAAAGATCCATATCAGTTTTTGAGGCATATAAGGTAATAACGAGGCTATTAATTTATTGAACATGGCAGGGCGATTGTTGATAATTGTTAATTTTTCGACACTAATAAAGGTTGAATCAAATTAATTTTTGATGACCTTTGTCATCGTATACATACAAAGGAAAGTCAATTTTTTCATTTGGAATAATTATTCAGGCAATGCAACCATTTTTTCTCCGGGGTTGTCTTAAAATTGTCCTCAGCTTATGATGAGCGACCAGCAGATCATACTTGGTTGTGCCAGGCATGACCGTAAAGCTCAGAAAATGCTGTATGACAAATACTCAAGGTTCCTTTTGGGTGTTTGTCTCAGGTTTGCTGTTGACAGAGCTGAGGCAGAAGATATACTGCAGGAAAGTTTGCTGAAAATATACTTCAACATCGACGAATTTACAGGAACAGGTTCTTTTATAGGCTGGTTGAGAAAAGTTGCGGTTAACACTGCCATTACTCATTATCATAAAAACCTTAAATTCAGGTATAATATTGATATTGATGAATTTGCGCTATCCGAGGTTGGTAGTTCATGTTTTGATGAGGACTTTTTCACATCTGATGAGCTGTATAAGGTCCTTAATGATCTCTCCGCCGGTTACAGGATGGTTTTCAATCTTTATGCCATAGAAGGTTATAAGCATAAGGAGATAGCAAAAATGCTGAAGATTGATACAAACACCTCAAAGTCTCAGTATAGCAGGGCAAAAGCAGTCATAAGGGAAAAACTGGAAAAATTAAGAACGTTGAGAGTTTATTATCCGGCAGACAGCCAGTGAAATTTTGGTTGTAAATAAGTGAAGAACAAGAAGGAAGACAAGATTCTGAGAGAACTGTTCCGGCAAGGTCTTGAGCATGCCGGGATCATACCTTCACAGGCTATGGAGGAAGAATTTTTCCGGAGACTGGCTGTGAAAGAATTCTTTCGTTTCAATCCTTTCCGTTTTAATATCTGGTATGCAGGCATTATTGCAACAGCCTGTGCGGCTGCCCTGATCATTTTTCTGACTGCAGGCGATTTGAATAAGGGAACAGATTCATCTCCGGATGCTGCTGTTGAAACTCTGAAGGTCCGGTCTGTAACGGATTCACCTGTAGCTGCCTTTACCTCTTCACCGGATTTAAATATCAGCCGCAAGGACAAAAACCTGATTGAGATAAGTACCGGGATCAGTGATATTCAGGTGACTGAAATACCTTCTGAAAAGATTCCCGACGAAATACATAATATCCCGTTAGGACCTGAAATATTAGATGCGGCAGGCAGAAGAGGTTTAATCCGGAAAACTGATCCGGAAAATCAGAAACTCAGGAGCTCATTTCCATCTTCCGGGCAGATACGCGCTTCTGTTACAAAAGGATGTTGTCCTCTCAAAGTATCATTTCAACCCGGAGAAACTTCTTTTGATAAATGCAGATGGGCATTCGGTGACGGAGGAGTATCGGATGATATAAACCCTGTATGGATATATGATGTGGAAGGAGAATATAAAGTCACTCTTCATGCTTATATCTCAGGTGAGCTACATTCTGTTTCGACCTGTCTGATAACTGTTTTTCCCCGGCCTGTTGCACACTTTCAGATAACAGGCGGAGATGAAAGGATGCCGGGGAATAAAATTACTCTGGTGAACTATTCTGTCAATGCCGTAAAATGCAGGTGGTTTTTCGGTGACGGTGGTACCTCTGAACTATATGAACCGGTTCATGTTTACAGGGAATCGGGTGATTATAATGTCAGTCTGATAGTTACTTCAGAAGAAGGTTGTACTGATACTACTGTTGTTGTCAATCCGTTTAAGTTATCAGAGAATTATATCAGATTTCCCAATGCCTTTTTCCCGGATCAGAATGGACCTCAGGGGGGCTTTTATTCGGCTTCAAGCGATGATGCTGCCAACATCTTTCATCCTGTTTCATCGGGAGTAACGGAATATCAGCTGAAAATCTTCAGTAAACGGGGAATCCTGATTTTTGAAAGCAATGATATAAACATTGGCTGGGATGGTTATCATAAAGGCCAGTTATGTCATTCCGGAGTTTATATCTGGAAAGTCAGGGGCAATTACATAAACGGCGAGGCATTTACAAAAATGGGAGATCTTACATTGCTAAAAAACTGATTCTCATTTCAGAGCTTACAAAAAAATCTGAGCTTACAAAAAAACATTTAACCGGAAGTCTGAGATACAATTATTTAGCTAAATCCGGGGCTGACTGCAGTAATATTTTTGTTAATAACTTTAACTTTTAGTGAGAAAATCCGTACAACGGTGAAATTAGAGATTAATAGTTATAGTTAATTTCGCAGGTGAAAGTCAAGTTAAGGGGTTTGCACAAAAGAATCATATATATTGTAGCAGTATTATTAATTCTGGTTGTAGAAAGCCGGGGTCAGGATCCGACATTTTCACAGTTTTATGCAAATCCATTATATCTTGCACCATCATTTGCTGGTGCAACAGAAGAGTACCGCCTGGGGATGAATTACAGAAACCAGTGGCCTGCTGTACCCGGTGTATTCCACACTTACAGTATTTCGTTTGATAAGGCAATGCCCAATTTTAATTCAGGGATCGGGGTCCTTGCAACATATGATGTAGCCGGTTCCGGTGATCTGAGCACAACAAATATCGGTCTGGTATATTCATACGATTTCAATATAAACAAGGAATGGCATATAAGACCGGGGGTACAGTTCAAATTCTATTATCTGGGACTTGATATCTATAAACTGATATTCAATAGTCAGCTGACAGGCAGTGGAACCACTCCATCTGTCTATCCGCCGCCTTTTGATAATGTTGCGGATGTTGATTTTGCCACATCAGCACTGGTTTATAATGACCGGGTCTGGGCCGGATTTACACTCGATCATCTGCTCGTACCTAAAACTTCCTTTTATGGGGAGGATTCAAATGTACCGGTAAAATTCAATCTTTTTGGAGGTACCCAGATCATGAGAAAAACGAGGCTCAGGGTTAAGCTCCAGGAAGTACTTTCTGTTGCGGTAAACTTCCAGAAACAGGCAAAATTTTACCAGACCGATCTGGGTCTTTATTATTACCGTGATCCTCTGATATTTGGTATGTGGTACAGGGGTATACCATTCATGACATCCCAGGCCGGCGATGCAATAATAGGACTTGTAGGTATAAAAACAAACCAGTTTCATCTGGGATACAGCTACGACTTTACAATATCTAATCTGATCAGTTCAACAGCAGGAGCCCACGAACTTGCAATAATATACGAATTCACTTCATTCTCACTAAATCCACAGAAAAGAAAAATCAGGGCAATTCCCTGTCCGGAGTTTTAAATTGGCGTAATTTACTTTCTTTAATTAGTTCCGTTTATTTAATTGTTTTTATATTTGCGGACTAATGTTTAACCAATATTAAATCTGTGATGAAGAATCTGTCCATTGCCCTTTTTTCAGTTTTATTTCTTGCATTAATCATTCTTTATATACTTCATTTTAGCGGAAATAAGAAAGTAATGCCCGGCAGTCAGGAGAACCTTCCCGCTGCGGTAACATCAGAGGGTATAGCGTTTGTCAACATCGATTCGGTCATAATGAATTTTGATATGTTCTTTGACAGACGGGAAGAACTGATGGCCAAGCAGAAGAATGCTGAAACAGAACTCACATCCAAGGGAAACAAGTATGAAAGGGATGCAAGGGATTTCCAGGAAAAAGTGACAAAAGGACTGGTTACACGTGCTACAGCTGCAGAGATGGAACAGGGTCTGCTTAAACAACAGCAGGATCTGATATCGCTCAGGGATAATCTCCAGACGAACCTTCTTGAAGAAGAACAGGTGATGAACAGACAGATCATTGATTATATAACCACTTACCTGGAACAGAATAAGTCTGAATTCAATTACCAGTATATACTTGGTAAATCATTCGGCAGTGTAGTCCTGTATGGCGATTCAGCACTTGATATCACCGAAAAGGTAACAGAGGCGATCAATCTGAAATATAAGTCGGAAAAAGCGACGAAAAAATAAGAATCATGGGTTTTGCCACAAAGTGGCTGGCGGAAAATGCCCTGTTCCCGGAATTATTCAAAGAAAAACCTTGTGACAATACAGGTATAATTGTAGTAATACCTGCATACAGTGAACCGGATATCGCTCTGGTACTGGATTCACTTGCATCATGTAAAGAACCTGGCTGTAAAGCTGAAGTAATAATAATTGTAAATCAGAAAAAGGACCCCCTGCCGGAAGCAGTCCTGAATAACCGGAAATGTATTGAAAATATTGAAACCTGGAAAAAGAACAATTCCTGTTGCTTCTTCCGGCTTTATTATTTTGATACCGGAATACCGTCAATAAAAGGTTGGGGTGTGGGACTGGCCAGGAAAACAGGAATGGATGAAGCAGTAAGGCGCTTTGATGCAACAGATAATCCCGGCGGAGCAATTGTTTGTCTTGATGCAGATTGTACCGTCGAAAAAAATTATTTTGTTTCAATTGAAAAAGAACTGCTGAACAGCAAAAAACATACATCCTGTTCACTTTATTTTGAACATCCTTTTCAGTCAGATAAATCTGGCAGCGGTGGGTGCCGCAATATAGTAAGTTATGAATTGCATTTACGTTATTATGTCTGTGCCCTCCGGACAATAGGATATCCTTATGCCTTTCATACAGTTGGTTCTGCTATGGCAGTAAAGGCAGGAGAGTATGTAAGTGTTGGGGGAATGAACCGCAGAGAGGCAGGAGAGGATTTTTATTTCATCCAGAAACTGGTTCAGTCGGGTACTTATTTTTCCCTTAATTCCACTGCTGTATATCCTTCGGCCAGAGAATCTATGCGGGTTCCTTTCGGGACAGGAGCCACTATCTCTATGTTATCCGGAAAACAGGGTCAGCATTTCCTTACTTATGATTTCGGTGCTTTCAGAGAACTGGAAACAGTATTCGGACTGCGGAAATATCTTTTCCGTTGTTCTGCAAAGGATCCGGAAGATATTTATAATAACCTTCCCCGGGGACTGAGATCTTTTATAAATAAGAGGGAATGGGTATTTAAGATATCGGAAATAAATTCCAATACCTCTTCGTTTGAATCATTCAGTAAAAGGTACTTCGGGTGGTTCAGCATGTTCAGGATAGTAAAATTCCTGAATTATGTCCATGAAGGGATTTATTCAAAAAAACCTGTTACAGTAACAGCTTTTGAACTGCTGAGGTATATGGGTCATGAAGTAGTATCTGATGATGCTGTTTATTTACTGAATTATTTCAGACAGCTTGAAAGGGGAAGTTAATGGTTCCGTCTGGAGACCTTTCTTTCTTCACGCGGGGAGAGAACTATATAGAGATCTTCATCCGGTTTCTTCATCCGGTACTGTTCCCTTGCAAATTTCTCAAGATTGTCATTATCAGTACTTAATTCCTTAAGCTTTCTGCTGTCCTCTTCAATTTTATTTGCATAATATTCCTTTTCATTTCTGAGCTTATTCAATTCCCGCATTTCCCTGATCCTTGCAATAAGGTTATTGGAGTCGAGAAGAAATATCCAGATCAGGAATAAAAGTATTGTAAGAACATACTTGCTCCTGAAAAATGCCGGTATTCTGTCTGTGAAACTGAACTTTGCCATCTCTGTACAAAGCTATAACTTTTTTTTCATCCCCCGCTCATCAGATATATAAGCTGTACGTTATCTCCATCCCGGATAATTGTTGTATCATATTTATCTTTCGGGATAAGTATTCCGTTGATCTTGATGATCCGCATCCTGAATGAAAGTTTTCTTATTTCCAGGAACTGGCTCACAGTCAATATGTCCTGCCTTAATTCTTCCTCCCTGTTATTGAATGATATCTTCATGAATTATTATTCACGCTTGTCTGTTCATCAGGATTTCCAGTACCAGATTTGCCTGCATATTAGCCACAACAGCCACTCTTGGGGCCATGGGGGGATTCCCGGGACCGGTTTCTGAAGTCTCATCGCCGCACACATAAAGTGAATCGTCAATTTTCCTGCATCTTATTGTTTCATTTTTTCCCCATCCGGCCACCCCTGATGCCAAAATAAGCGGAATGCCTGGCATTTTTGTCTGAATAGTGTCGGCGAGCATCTCTTTCATATTGTCGGCATCGAGTGCCTCTATAATGGCATGGCAACCGGTAAAGATTGAAGGTATATTATCCGGATTGAGCATTTCAGTATGAGGGATCACTATTGTATCGGGACTTATACGTGAAATGGTCTCTTTTAGTGCAGTGGTCTTATACATTCCTGTCTGGCTGATAAAATAGTACTGGCGGTCAAGATTTACCGGTTCAACCAAATCAAAGTCTGATATTACCAGAGTTCCGAGGCCGCTTCGTGCGAGGGCTACTGCACAGTTTGAGCCAAGTCCACCCGCTCCCGCTATTCCCACTCTGAAATGTGACAGATGTTGCCTTATTTCGAAGATCTTCATCTCTGTTTATAAGTCCAAAGATAAATACCTTTTAAACCATTTCCAAAATGCCCTGTATAACAAACTGATTAATATCATGCTGAAAGCAGCCGGAAAAAGTTAAATTTGATATTTGATTGGTAAGGGATTACAGGATTACTGTCATGGATAAAATAAAATATAAGCTGATAAAGGGATGGGATTATAAGTGGACACCACTTTACCGGGGATACACAGATAAGATACTTTATATAAATACAGGCAGTTCGGAAGCCAGGGAGAAAGAAGTTCCGGCTGAGATGAAAGAGAAGTTCATAGGCGGGAAGGGTTATGGTTTAAGATTACTTTGGGATGCAACAAAGCCAGACACAAAGTGGGATGATCCGGAAAATGAGATAATCATTTCCTCAGGCCCGATAGGGGGCATAACACAGTACTCCGGAACAGGGAAATCGCTTGTGGTAACCATTTCACCTGCAACCGATTCTGTTATGGACAGCAATGTTGGCGGTTTCTTTGGACCTTTTCTGAAATTCTCGGGTTTTGATGCAATAGAACTGCAGGGGAAAGCGGAGCAGGATATAATAATATTCATTGATGGCATCAATCACAGTGTGGAAATATATGATGCAGGCGGGGAAGATTCTTACAGTCACTGTCTTGCAGAGAAGCTGACGGATATGTTTGCATTGAGTGAGAGTGACAAAAAAAATATAGGAATAGTATCTACAGGGATCGCCGCGGAACAATCACTCATAGGTATGCTCAACTTCAGCTTTTATGATCCCAAAAGGAAGAAGGTGAGGCAGAAACAGGCCGGAAGGGGAGGTACGGGAACCGTTTTCAGGAAGAAAAGGATCAAAGCTCTTGTCTGCAGGATACCCGGTGTGAAAGGAAACCTTAACAATGTAGCTGATCTGGAGGCAATAATGGAGCGGGGACGGAGATTCAACAGGGAGATGCGCGAACTTGATGACAAGCAGTGCCAGATGAAGCAGGTGGGCACTGCACATCTTATGGAAATTATGAATGATCATGACCTTCTTCCGGTTATGAATTTCAAATACGGAAGCCATCCTGAAGCTTATAAGATCGATTCATCTGTCTGGAAAAGAAATTTTACCCAGAATATTCCCGACGGATGCTGGATAGGATGCAATATGTCATGCAGTAAAGCAGTTGATGATTTTGAGATCACCACGGGTCCCTGCAAAGGACAGAAAGTCATTGTGGACGGACCCGAATATGAAAACGCTGCGGGTCTGGGTTCAAACTGTGCGATATTTGATCCGGCTTATATAATCGAAGCTAACTTCTATTGCGACACATATGGCATTTGTACCATCAGCTGGAGCACCATTACCGCTTTCATCATGGAGTGTTATGAGAACGGGATACTCAGTATTGAAAGGACCGGAGGCCTCGACCTCAGATTCGGCAATAAGGATGCCGCTCTTGAATTGTTACATCAGGTGGCGGAAGGAAAGGGTTTCGGACTAACAGCAGGAATGGGTGTAAGAAAAATGAAAGAGTTGTTTATAAGCAGAGGCTGGGGAGACGCTGCATTCCTGAATGATATTGCAATGGAAAACAAGGGGCTGGAATATTCCCAGTATCTTTCAAAAGAGTCACTGGCGCAGCAGGGTGGTTATGCCATGACAAACAAAGGACCTCAGCACGACGAGGCCTGGCTGATATTCATGGATATGGTGAATAACCAGCTTCCTACATTTGAGAAGAAAGCCGATGCATTACATTATTTCCCTATGTTCAGAACATGGTTCGGACTTGTTGGCCTTTGCAAGCTTCCATGGAACGATGTTGAGCCTGAAAGCAATGCCCTTTCGGATGAACCTGCCAAGGTGCCGGAGCATGTAGATAATTATGTAACAATATATAAGGCTGTGACCGGAAGAGATTTCGACAAGAACCGTCTCATTGAGGACTCTGAAAGAGTGTATAACTTCCAGCGGGTATTCAACCTCAGAAGAGGCTATGGTACACGTATTCACGACAGACAGCCTTACAGGGCGGCCGGACCTGTCACAAAAGAGGAATATGAATCACGTGCTGAAAGATATGACAAACAGATCATTGAAAAACTTGGCATCGGCACCGGAGCATTGTCAACAGAAAGAAAAATGATAATACTGCGCAGATACAGGGAAGATCAGTATGAAAAGCTTCTCGATGCCGTTTATCAACGAAGGGGATGGAACAAAAACGGAGTGCCTGAAATTAAGTTCCTGAAGAAAATAGGTATGGATCTGCCGGAGCTGATCGATGTGGTTAAGAATTACCAGTAATGTTTGAAATACAGGACCCGCACTTCTGAAATAATATTTTACATTCTGCCGGGTTACAATTACCGGATCAATAAAAGTTAACGGATTTGCTTAACAAATAAGGTTATTATATGATACCTCTTGAAAGAGCTCAGGAAATTGTGATGAGCACAGTGTTCAGTGCCGGCACTGAAACAGTACCTTTCATGGAATCGCTGAACCGGATCCTTGCCGGGGATGTGACAAGTGATATTAATATGCCTCCTTTCGACAAAGCATCAATGGACGGCTTTGCATGCCGGAGATCAGAGATAGACCATGAACTTGAAATAACGGAAACAATACGGGCAGGGCAGAAACCATCACAAAAGCTTGGTATAAACCAGTGCGCAAGGATAATGACAGGAGCCTGTCTGCCACAGGGCGCTGACTGTGTATTAATAGTTGAAGAGACTGAAACACTGCCTTCCGGAAAAATCAAGTTCACGGGATCGTATACAAAGGATAATATATCTTTTATGGGGGAGGATGTGAGAAAGGGTGAAGTTCTTCTTACAAGGGGAATAAAGATACGGCCTCAGGAAATTGCGGTTCTGGCATCGGCAGGAAAAGTGTCGGTATTGGTAAATAAAAGTCCCTCAGTAGCTGTAATAAGTTCCGGAGATGAGCTTGTTGAACCACATTTCGTGCCCGGTGAATCGCAGATAAGAAATTCAAATTCGTTTCAGCTTCTTGCACAGGTAGCGGGAACAGGAGCAAAAGGCAGCTATTATGGTATTGCACGGGATGATGAGGAAGAGACATTAAGACTGGTTGACAGGGCAATTTCGGAAAATGATATTGTTATCATAACCGGGGGAGTATCTATGGGTGATTTTGATTTTGTTCCCGGAGTACTTGAACGTGCAGGTGTCAGGCTTCTTTTTACCAGAGTTGCTGTTCAGCCAGGTAAGCCAACAACTTTCGGTATACATGAAAAAGCGAAAGTTTTCGGACTTCCAGGTAACCCTGTATCATCATTTATGATGTTTGAAATGATCGTCAGACCATATATTGCGGCAATAATGAATTACAAATGGGAACCCGCTGAATTAAAATTCCCCTTAAAAAGAGAATTTTCCAGGAAATTTGCTGAAAGGATGGCCCTGATCCCTGCAAAAATTACTGATGATGGATTTATTGACCCGGTAGAGTACCACGGATCGGCCCATATTACGGCATTAACCGGAGCAGAGGGTATTATTTCTGTTCCTGTGGGAGTTACGCGGATACAAAAGGACACAATATTAACATTCCGATACATCTGAAAAACACATGAATATGGATCTGCCTGAGAAATTTAAAGTACTGATTGTCACCCTCAGTGACAGGGCAAGCAGAGGTGAATACAGGGACCTGAGCGGTCCTGAGATCATGGATCAGCTGGCGCGGTTTTTCAAATCGCTTAACTGGTCATATAATATTGAAATGAAGATAATACCTGATGATCCGGATGAGCTGGAAGAAATATTGCTTAAAGCACATGATACATATAATCTCATAATTACTACGGGAGGGACCGGAATTGGTCCAAGGGATATAACTGTTGAAACTGTAAAGCCCTTCCTGGACAAAGAGATCCCGGGTATCATGGAATATATCAGGATCAAATATGGTTCAACCCACCCCGCGGCACTTCTTAGCAGAGGAATAGCAGGTATCAGCGGGAAAGCACTGATCTATACTCTTCCAGGATCAGTGAAGGCTGTCAGGGAATATATGGAAGAGATCCTTAAGACACTTGAGCATACAATATTGATGCAGCATGGGATCGACACCCATGGGAATGTCAGTAAGTAAGCCGGTTAAGAGTGTTTATACTGCCTGTGGACAGTAATCTGTCATAACGGTCACGCGGATTTCTGTAATAAACCAGCACATGGTAATCGTTTTCAGTTTCGGAATGGCTTCCTTCAAATGTTGATGCTACTCCGTCCAGGTTTTCCTTATTGATATTTACATATTCATAATTATACCAGCCCTGTTTAAGAAGCATGGTACATTCATACTGTTTCCGCTGAGGATCGTATAACATCAGATTTTCCGGGCTAAAAGTCCAGCCTGCCAGTGAACCCGAGACATATATTTTCCCTCCATTAACCTGATCAGGTGAGGGTAAGGTGAAATAGACATATACATAATCAGCATCGGTATCCGGCTCCCTTCCTTCCTGTATTGCAACAAAGTATTTTCCGTTAAAATCCTGCCGGTAAAAATATGGTTTGAATTCGCGGTTGTCGGAAGGAGTAAGTAATACATGATAATTCGGCGGACGAAAATCGATCCTTTCAATATTTTCAACGGAACGTCTTATGCTTTTTATGTCGAAATACCGGTATTCATTCCCTCCTTTGAAGATATTCCTGTCTGAAAGTGAATTGTACTTCAGTTCATTATTGCTGTAGATGTCAGGTTTAAGATTTTTCCTGGCATTGCTCCATCTTCCGTTCTGCAGGATGAATGAGAAAATATTCCTGAAAGGATCAATGATACCGAGTCCCGAAATGTTTACCGTAAAATCCACCTGCTGATTTTCATTGAAGCCCTTGTTCATCTGGGGACGATGTACGTTTATGTCGATCTTTGCCGCATCTTCTGTTATCATGAAGCGTTTTGTAATGACCGGTTTCTCAGGATTGTCGTACGGATATACATAAAGAATATAATTTCCTGAAATGCGGGGTTTCAATCTGTCACCCGGGAAGATCAGTTTGTAATGATAGTAACTTACCGTAGTGTTAAATGATGATTTATAATCAGTTATTTCATCATAAGTAAATCCTTCCAGATAATCATTCGTGAAAATATCAGATTTCTGCCAGTCTTTATCGCAGTGGATTAAAGTATAATAATAAGTTTCAGCCTGATCGTCAATAAGATCAAAGTGAAACACAAGTTTATCGGGACTGTTAAGTCTGATAATGGGATATGACAGATTCCATTCTTCCCTGTAAAGCTGAACCGTTTTAATTCTGTCATCAAGTATGGTGTCGGTGTAAAAAGCCGGATCATAATCTGATCCTTTTATGAAAGGCAGGATAATGGTATAGAAGATGCTAAATGTCAGTATTCTTGTCATTATGCAGGCTTGAATGAAAATATTTACAAAAATAGTGCAAAAAAGTTACAATCATATTTAGCATTTTTAGCAAACTTTAGAGAGCTATTTATACATTTGCAGACAATGTTATCAAATTAACAGAACCCTGTTTTTGAATTTCTATAATTGGAATTAAAATAATATGTCCAGAACAATAAGGTTGAAAAAGGGATTAGATATCCCTCTGATTGGGAAAGCTGACAAGATCATAAGCCCGGTGGCAGTTCCGGATCATTTCGGAGTCAGTCCTTCAGATTTTCCGGGGCTTATTCCCAAGCTGGATGTGAGGCCGGGTGACAAGGTTAAAGCCGGATCGGCTTTGTTCCATGACAAGCTCCGTCCCGAGATCCTTTTCACATCTCCTGTAAGCGGGACTGTGTTGTCTGTTGAAAGAGGTGAGCGCCGTAAGATACTGGAGGTTATTGTCGAAAAAAAAGGTGATGAATATGTCGATTTTGTGAAGACTGATCCGGGCTCTCTCAGTCCTGAAAGGATAAAGGAAATGCTGATCAGTTCAGGTTTGTGGCCGGCAATAAGGCAAAGACCCTATCACGTGGTTGCAAAGCCGGGAGACAAGCCCAAATCGGTATTTATTTCCGGATTTGATACTGCTCCTCTGGCTCCGGATTATAATTTCATTATAGAAAATTCCGATAATAAATTATTCCTTACTGGTATAAAAGCTGTATCAAAACTTACTGACGGCAAGATTAATCTGATCCTGAACGGGAAAGAAAAGGCTCCGGCCCTTTTTGCTGATTGCCCTGATGTGGAAATATCATATTTTTCAGGGCCCCATCCTGCAGGGAATGTAGGGATTCATATCCATCATCTTGATCCGCTAAACAAAGGTGAGGTAGTGTGGTTTGTAAACCTGCAGGATATTTATGCCATCGGACGACTATTCACCGAGGGCAGGTATGATCCTGAGAGAATAGTGGCCCTGACCGGTTCGGAGGTAGTCAAACCTCAGTATTATAAGATGTTGTCGGGCAGTTCGGTAGCAAATATTGTAAAGGATAATGTGAAGCCGGGCAGTCTGAGATATATTAGCGGAAATGTGCTTACAGGGTGCAAAATATCTGCAGGAGGTTTCCTGGGGTATTATGATTCACAGATCACTGTCATTAAGGAAGGTGATCACTTTGAGTTTTTCGGATGGGCTGCACCCGGAGCGGATAAATTCAGCTTTTACCGTACCTTCTTATCCAGTCTTTTACCGTCAAAATCATTCAGTATCGATACCAACCTGCACGGCGGGGAAAGAGCTTTTGTTCTGACAGGGCAGTATGAAAAGGTTGTTCCCATGGATATCTATCCGATGAACCTTTTTAAAGCAATCCTTGCCGAAGATATAGATCTGATGGAGAATCTTGGTATTTATGAGATCGCGGAAGAGGATGTTGCACTTTGCGAATTTATCTGTCCGTCAAAAACAGAGATTCAGTACATAGTCAGAAAAGGTCTGGATCTGATGAAAAAGGAAATGAGTTAATATTACAGAGATACTTGCATAATGAATTCCCTTAGAAAACAATTAGATAAACTTAAACCTCACTTCTCTGAAGGAGGTAAATTCCGGAAGCTTCATTCGGTATTTGAGGGTTTCGAATCATTCCTGTTTGTTCCGGATAGGGTAACCTTTAAGGGTTCCCACATACGCGACAGTATAGATCTCAAAAGGACAATGACCGTAGTTTTGATTGCCCTTGTTCCCGCCCTTCTTTTCGGTTGTTACAATACCGGCCTTCAGCATTTCAGATCGACCGGAACAGATGCAACGGTTTTATTTATGTTCTGGTATGGATTTCTGAGACTACTACCCCTTATAATAGTCAGTTATGTTGTGGGGCTTGGGATTGAATTTACCGCCGCACAGATAAGAGGACATGAGATCAATGAAGGATTTCTTGTATCAGGTCTGCTGATACCATTGATCATGCCAATCGATGTTCCTCTCTGGATGCTTGCACTTGCCACTGCTTTTGCAGTTATACTTGGAAAAGAAGTATTCGGCGGAACAGGTATGAATGTCTTTAATCCGGCACTTCTGGCAAGGGCATTTATATTTTTCAGTTATCCCGGTTGGATGACAGGTGATAAAGTATGGACTGACGGACTTACCGCCGGACTGAATGTGGTTGATGGCTATTCGGGAGCCACTCCTCTTGCATTGTGTGCGCAGGGAGAAAGTGCAGATCTTCCGTCGTTCATGGAAATGTTTATAGGAACGATCCCCGGTTCAGTCGGTGAGACTTCAACAGCGGCCATTTTGATAGGTGCATTTATCCTGATAATTACCGGTATCGGAAGCTGGAAGATCATATTAAGCGTATTTGCCGGAGGTCTGGGAATGGGTTTATTGCTGAATGCTTTCGCGGCAAATGAGTATATGGAACTGCCTTTTTATTATCATTTTGTAATGGGTGGTTTTGCCTTCGGAGCTGTTTTCATGGCAACTGATCCCGTTACAGCAGCACAGACAGAGAAGGGTAAATGGATCTACGGATTCCTCATAGGGATATTATCAGTGCTTTTCAGGGTGCTTAATCCGGCATACCCCGAAGGTGTGATGCTTGCAATTCTTCTGATGAACCTTTTTGCGCCGCTTATCGATCATTTTGTGGTTCAGTCAAATATTAAAAGGAGAATAAGACGTGTTCAACCGGTAAATCTATAATCAGGAAAAATGAAACACTTCAGTAATAAATATATATTCATATTCTCGACAGTGATGGTTGTTATCGTCGCTGCATTACTCTCACTGGCAGCAACACTTCTTCAGCCTGCACAGGCAAGGAATCTTGAAATAGAGAAGAAGAGGAGTATGCTTGAATCGATACGGATACCTGCAACCAGGCACAATGCCGTGGAATTATATGACAGGTATATTAAGGAAAGTTTTGTCCTTAATACGAGGGGAGAACCTGTTGATGGTGTTGATGCCTTTACCGTGGTTCTGAGAAATGAACAGAAAAAACCGCCTGA
This sequence comes from uncultured Rikenellaceae bacterium, assembly GCA_964421975.1. Lineage (GTDB taxonomy): Bacteria > Bacteroidota > Bacteroidia > Bacteroidales > VadinHA17 > LD21. The sequence goes on along the minus strand of CAYQZL010000006.1, from coordinate 12,671 downwards.
GCAGCAATCATTGCCCGTATTCAGGGCCACTGGTGAGGATGGTGAACAGGTCATAATACTTCCTGTAGAGGGGAAAGGCCTCTGGGGGCCGATTAACGGATATGTTTCGTTGAAACAGGATATGAATACCATATATGGTGTGACCTTTGATCATAAGGGTGAAACACCCGGCCTGGGCGCTGAAATAAATACAACACCTTTTGAAAACATGTTCCGCGACAAAAAACTGTATGATGGTCAGAAATTTGTCTCGGTGAAGGTTATTAAAGGCGGTGCTAAAGATGATGATATTCATGGTGTCGATGCCATATCAGGGGGAACGATCACAAGTAAAGGTCTTGAGAAAATGCTAAGCGACTGCATAAGTAAATATGACAGTTATTTATTAAAAAACAGGAATTAATATATGAGTGCTCCGGAAAAAGAGCCGTTATTTTCGGCAAAGAATATGGACTTGCTGACAGGTCCGCTGAGCAAAAACAATCCGATCACAATTCAGGTTCTCGGTATCTGTTCGGCACTGGCTGTTACTGTGAAACTTAAGCCAGCCCTTGTAATGGCATTGTCGGTCACTATAGTGATAGCAATATCCAATGTGGTGATTGCGGCAATGCGTAACTATATACCTGAGAGGATCAGAATTATAGTACAACTGGTTGTTATTGCAACATTAGTGATACTGGTTGATCAGATCCTTAAAGCTTATGCTTTTGATGTAAGCAAACAGCTTTCTGTCTTTGTAGGATTGATAATCACCAATTGTATAATTATGGGCCGGCTGGAAGCATTTGCAATGGCAAACAAACCCTGGCCTTCCTTCCTTGATGGAGTGGGTAACGGCGCAGGCTACGGACTGATCCTTATCATTGTGGCATTCTTCAGGGAATTCCTGGGATCAGGTACTATACTCGGGTACCCGGTAATGCAGAAACTAGGAATCTACTCTACAGGTTATGAAAATAACGGTATGATGATACTCCCTCCTATGGCTCTGATAGTAGTGGGACTGATTATCTGGGTTCAGAGAAGCAGGGATAAGAGTCTGATCGAACATAAATAATGTAAACTGATTATGGAAAATCTGCTTAACATATTCATTAAATCGATTTTTGTCGATAATATGGTCTTTGCCTTCTTCCTGGGCATGTGTTCATATCTGGCTGTATCAAAGACTGTAAAGACATCAATCGGATTGGGTATCGCAGTGATCTTTGTACTGCTGATAACCGTACCGGTGAACTTCCTGATTGAAAAGTATATATTAAAAAAAGGCGCACTTATATGGCTGGGCGAAGGATTTGCAGATGTCGATCTCAGCTTTCTTACCTTTATGGTCTTTATTGCAATTATTGCCGCAATGGTTCAACTTGTGGAAATGGTTGTCGAGAAATTCAGTCCTGCACTCTATAACTCTCTGGGAATATTCCTTCCTCTGATAGCGGTGAATTGTGCAATACTGGGAGCTTCACTATTTATGCAGGAAAGGGAATATGCAAATATTGCTGAAGCAACGGTCTTCGGTGCAGGCTCAGGAGTAGGCTGGTTCCTTGCCATTGTGGGAATAGCGGCAATAAGGGAAAAAATGCGGTACAGTAATGTCCCCGATCCACTCAAGGGCCTGGGTATTACATTTATTCTTACCGGATTAATGGCCATTGCATTCATGGGATTCATGGGAATTACTTTTTAATTGAAATATTCATAATATGGTTTTAGCTGTTTCAACCGGGCTTACCTTACTGTACAGTATAATTGTTTTTCTTATAATTATTCTTGTTCTGGTTATCATGCTGCTTTTTGCAAGGGATAAACTCTCTCCGAAAGGCGATGTGACTCTGACGATAAACGACCGGGAAGTGATAGTCTCACCGGGATCAAACCTGCTTTCAACACTTTCTTCAAACGGGATATACCTTCCTTCAGCCTGCGGGGGAGGAGGTACCTGTGGAATGTGTAAATGCCAGATCCTTGAAGGAGGCGGATCAATTCTTCCAACTGAAACCGGTTTTTTTACACGAAAGGAACAACTGAATAACTGGCGACTAAGTTGCCAGGTCAAGGTCAGAGAATCCCTGAGGATCAAAGTCCCTGATGCAGTGCTGGGGATAAGGAAGTGGCAGTGTGAAGTGGTGTCGAACAGGAACGTGGCTACATTTATCAAGGAATTCGTCGTTAAACTCCCTGATGGTGAGGAACTGAACTTCGAACCAGGTGGTTATATACAGATTGATGTTCCGGTATATTCTGCAAATTTCAGGGATTTTGTTATTGAAGAACAGTTCAGATCCGACTGGGACAAGTTTAAAGTATGGGATTTCAGTATAAAAAATAACACTGAAACTTTCAGGGCATATTCAATGGCTAACTATCCTGCTGAAAAGAATCTTATCAAACTGAACATAAGGATAGCAACTCCTCCGTGGGATAACCAGAAGAATCAATATCTCAATGTTCCGCCAGGTATCTGCTCTTCATTTATCTTCTCCAGAAAACCGGGTGATAAAGTAACAATTTCAGGCCCTTACGGTGAATTTCACATAAAAGATACAAACAGTGAAATGGTCTATATAGGCGGAGGTGCCGGGATGGCTCCCCTGAGATCTCATATCTTTCATCTGTTCCATACACTTGAGACAAACAGAAAAGTCTCTTACTGGTATGGTGCCAGGTCACTCAGGGAGGTATTCTATGAAGATGAATTCAGGGCAATTGAAAAACAGTTCCCGAATTTCAAATTCCATCTTGCACTTTCTGCTCCGCTGCCGGAAGATAACTGGACAGGACTGACCGGTAATATACATCAGGTTCTGTTAGATAATTACCTTAGTAAACACGATGAACCTGAAGATATAGAATATTATTTCTGCGGCCCGCCCGTTATGAATGATGCTGTTGTTAAAATGCTGGACGATCTCGGTGTGCCTGCAGAAAATATTTCGTTTGACGACTTTGGTATCTGAAAAACTCTTTATGTAACTCTGTGAGATCTTAACTGATGAATATGTATTTCAAATTTTTAAGTTTAGGTTTTTGTGTCCTCTTTACAGCAACATCGTGTAAGGACCAGCCGGTTTACTCAAATTTCAACGGATTAGCACAGGGTAGCACCTATAGTATGATCTTTGAAAATCCCGGCAGATTTAATGTATCTGCCGTGCAGAATGAAGTTGAGAAGATACTCCAGGATTTTAACATGTCGCTTTCACTTTATGAAGATTCATCTGTCCTGTGCCGTGTAAACCGGAATGAGACCGATATTCCGGATGATCTTTTTACCGAGGTTTTTAAAAGATCGAAAGAAATATCGGCATTGACAGGAGGTGCATTTGATATTACAGTCGGGCCTCTGGTTAAAGCATGGGGATTCGGACCGGATGCTCATAAAAATTTTTCGGAAGCTGACCGGGACAGTCTGATGCAGATCGTCGGATTTGAAAAAGTCGATATCCGCGATGGCAGACTCATCAAATCAGATCCGCGGGTGAGCCTTGATTTCAATGCAATTGCCCAGGGCTTTTCAGTCGACATTATAAGCCGCTATTTTGACGAAAAGAATATAAAGAGTTACCTGATTGAAATTGGCGGGGAAGTAAGAGTGAAGGGTGATAAGGGAGGTGAGTTCTGGAAAATCGGTATCGACAGACCCTCAGACAATAATATGATTCCGGGGAATGAGCTTCAGGCAATAATCAGGATGAAAAACAAATCACTGGCTACTTCAGGGAATTACAGGAAATTTTATGTGGAAAATGGTATTAAATACTCCCATACAATTGATCCGGAAACAGGCTATCCTGCCAGAAACCAGCTTTTAAGTGCCACTATCCTTGCCTCAGACTGCACTACTGCCGACGGTATAGCAACTGCCTGCATGGTAATGGGTAAGGACAAAAGCATAGAGTTCCTTAATCAGCATCCGGAGTTTGAAGCATTCCTTATTTATTCTGATGATTCGGGGAATTTCATGACCTGGACCTCGGAGAAACTGAAAAAATATATAGAAGAATCGGAGTGATATATCTATGCAGATATTTGATGGATATCTATTAACCACAGCTTTCACAGCTTCCTTTCTGACCGGCTCCGGTACATCCTATATCAGTCTTCTGTGCACATCTGATACCAAGCTTTCGCATTTCCTTATTCCTGCCTGTATGTGTTTCGGGAAAACGGCCGCCTGATCGTAACAACACTCTTATGGCAAGTCCCGTAAATGAAATGCCAAGAAAAATTATACTTATGATGAGCAGTTTGATAAACATGGGGCAAATATAATCATCATTTCATCTGTAATAATTAAACAAGACGGCGGAAAATTTGTTTAATGTGTGAATTACGACATAAATCATAAATTATTTGTTTAAAAATGAATTCAGACAATATATTAAACGAATCTGGCATAAGCAGGGAAGAGGTCCTTGCAGATTTCCGGCTTGCAAACCTGAGCCGTAACCTTAGTATTATAGGCCGGCGTGAAGTTCTTACCGGGAAAGCTAAATTCGGAATATTCGGAGACGGAAAAGAGATAATTCAACTTGCAATGGCTAAACAATTCAGGGAAGGCGACTGGAGGTCAGGATATTACAGGGATCAGACATGGATGATGGCTATGAAGCTTTATGATTCGGTACAATTTTTCCACCAGCTTTATGGCAATACCGACAGGGAACTCAATCCTGGCAATGGGGGAAGAGTATTTAACAATCATTTTTCTGTACCGAATGTCAATTCAGACGGATCCTGGCGTGATCTGATGAAACAGAAGAATTCTTCTTCCGATATTTCTCCGACTGCAGGACAAATGCCAAGGCTTCTGGGACTGGCATATGCATCAAAGCTCTTCAGACAGAACAGCGAACTGCACGGATATACAACACTTACGAATAAGGGAAATGAGGTAGCTTTTGGGTCAATTGGTGATGCCAGTACATCGGAAGGCCATTTCTGGGAAACAATAAATGCTGCAGGTGTGTTGCAGGTACCCATTGCTTTGTCGGTTTATGATGACGGATATGGAATATCGGTTCCAAAGAAATATCAGACTACCAAAGGAAGCATCTCGGATATACTGAAGGGTTTTGAAGACGAGCCGGGCAAACCGGGAATAAAGATTTTTAAAGGAAAGGGATGGGATTATCCGGGACTCATAAAGCTCTACAGGGAAGGTGTTGAGCTTTGCAGGAGAGATCATATACCGGTGGTATTTCATGTAGAAGAGGTGACACAACCACTTGGCCATTCGACATCGGGTTCACATGAACGTTACAAGAGCCCTGAAAGACTTAAATGGGAAGAGGAATATGATCCTGTTAGAAAAATGAGAGAGTGGATCATAACAAATAAGATAGCATCTGCCGAAGAACTTGATTTACTCGCCGCTGATGCAGAATCAGAAGCAAGGGAATCAAGAAAGAAAGGATGGGAGATGTTCCAGAATCCTATCAGAATTGAGCGTGATGCCCTTGTTAAGATAATAAATGAACGCACATGCCGGTGTCACGAAGAGGTTAAGGAAGCTTCAGTGGAAGCTATTACAACGGAACTAACCGGAGTCCTTCATCCTATCCGCAGAGATAATTTCATGGCAGCACGTAAAATTCTCAGAAATATCTGTGAAACATGTAACAAAGCTGATAATCTAAGGGAAGAGCTTCACGGATGGCTGAAAAGGAACTATGAAGATGCTTCATTGAGTTATAATAAATTCCTTTATAACGAAACACCGACATCTGTACTGAATGTAAAGCCAATTGATCCTGTTTATTCTGATAATTCACCTGAAGTGCCGGGCCGTCAGATACTGAGGGACAACTACGATAAGCTTTTTACCTTATATCCATTACTGGTAACATTCGGGGAGGATACAGGAAACATCGGGGGAGTTAACCAGTCGCTTGAAGGTTTACAGAAAAAATACGGGGAACTCCGTATAACTGATACCGGGATAAGGGAAGCAACAATTCTTGGTCAGGGTATCGGCCTGGCACTGAGAGGTATGAGGCCAATTGCAGAGATACAGTATCTCGATTACCTGATGTATGCACTTCAGATACTAAGCGATGATCTGGCTACCACCCATTACCGTACGGCAGGCCGGATGATAGCACCCCTGATTATTTCCACAAGGGGACACAGGCTGGAAGGTATCTGGCATTCAGGTTCTCCAATGAGCATGCTGATCAATTCCGTCAGAGGTGTTTATGTCTGCAGTCCGAGAGATATGACAAGAGCAGCCGGATTCTATAATACTCTTCTTCAGGGAAACGATCCTGCAATTGTGATAGAGCCTCTTAATGGTTACAGACTGAGAGAAAAAATGCCGGATAACATTGGCGAATACCGTATTCCACTGGGAGTACCTGAAATTATCAGCAAAGGAAGTGATGTGACCCTGGTAACCTACGGATCAACTGTCAGGATAGCATATGAAGCGGTTAACCAGCTTGCTTTACATGATATTTCGGTAGAACTGATTGATGTGCAAACACTTGTTCCTTTTGACCTGAAAGGGATAATACTTGAATCCCTGAAAAAGACAAACAGGTTGCTTCTTCTGGATGAAGACGTTCCCGGCGGTACAACTGCCTACATGATGCAGGAAATCCTGGAAAGACAGGGTGGATGGAATTATCTCGACTCACTTCCGCGTACCCTTACCGGGAAAGAGCATCGACCGGCTTATACGACCGATGGTGATTATTTCTCCAAACCAAGTGCTGAGGATGTTTTTGATGCAGTTTACAATATGATGAAAGAAGCTGTGCCGGCAAAATTTTAAACTTTTAAGATTTTAAAACGTTAAAATTAATTACTGCCTGGCTTTTCCTGGTGTGGTTTTTGTGAATTTCTCTATGGCATCTGTTTATACTTATGGCCATTTTAAGAAATTTTTGTAAATTGGCATGTCATTTTTGCGATATGAAAGAGGAGCTGGATCTGTTTACTATACTGCCTGAGGATAAGATACCGGAAAAGGGTAAAATACTTATTTCGGAACCTTTCCTTCCTGATACATTTTTCAACCGGACCATTGTATATCTCGCTGATCATAATGCAGAAGGTTCCGTTGGATTCATTCTCAATAAAAAGCTTGAAATAAAGGTATGTGATGCCATATCGGGCTTCGAAGGATGGGAAGAATATCTGAGCATGGGAGGTCCCGTTGCCCCGGATACCCTTCATTATCTCCACAGCATGGGCGATATGATCCCGAAAAGTGTCTGGGTCAATGAAAATATATTCTGGGGAGGCGACATCGAGTACATCAGAAATATGATAAAATCCGGGAATCTGAACAGATCCCAGATCAGGTTTTTCCTTGGTTATTCAGGATGGTCAGCCGGACAACTGGAACGGGAACTGAAAGAAAATTCATGGGTCATTGCACGGGTGGCAACAGATGTAGTTCTCAATAATCAGATCAATATAAGCTGGAAACGGGTGCTCAGGGGATTGAAAAACAAATATCGCGTGTGGGCCGATTTTCCTGAATCACCGGATATGAATTAGTATGTATGTATTAAAGATGTAAAATCTTAAATACCAACTCTTTAAGCAGATCGCCCGCTTCGCTGCCCATATCTCCGACTCCCTTTGATTTCAGATCGAATATCCTTAACAGGCTGATGACCTGTAAGGTCTTTGTCACATTGTATTTCATTGCAGCCGTTTCATAATCCCTTACAAAGAAGGGATTGATTTTCAGCGCCGCAGCAACGTTGTTTCTGGATTTATCGGTAAGATAATGGTAAGTAAGCAGTTTGCTGAAGTAGCTGAACAGAGATGCAATTGTGAGTGTTATCGGATTATCCTTTGGATTGGAAGCAAAGTGATGAACTATCATATTGGCTTTCAGTATATTTCTTTCGCCAACCGCTTTCTGTAATTCAAAGTTGTTATAATCCTTGCTGATCCCGATGTTTTTCTCAATCAGATTTGTTGTTATTACAGGCTTACCTTCAGGCAGTGTTATTATCAGTTTATTCAGTTCATTGGCGATCTTATGAAGATCATTACCAAGGTATTCGGTAAGCATTGCACTGACATCCGGCTCACTTTTAATTTCCTGTATCATCAGGAACCTGTCTATCCAGGCCGGAACCTGATAATCTCTCAACCTGTTGGATTCAAAGTAGATACCATAATTATCAAGAAGCTTTACCAGGCGGGTTCTCTTATCGAGTGTTTTGTATTTATAATTGATTACCAGAATGGTTGATGCCAGAGGTTTTTCTACATAAATAGCCAGGTCTTCGATCTTTTTTATAACCTGTGCTTCTTTTATAATGACAACCTGATGGGTAGCCATCATCGGATATCGCCTCGATATTTCAATTATATTGCCGACCGAGGTATCCTCACCATACAGTACCATCTGGTTAAAAGATCTGTCGGCCTCGGGAAGTACATTCTGTTCTATATAGTCAGTGATAAGGTCAATATAATAAGGCTCTTCCCCTGCAAGAAAATAAACAGGTTTAAAAATCCTTTTCCTGAGGTCGGAGATTATTTCTTCATAGTTTATTTCCATTTCAGAACCGTAGGTGTTTTACAGAGATCCCGTTATTTTTTATTTCCCGAAGGGCATCAATGCCAATTTTAAGATGGGTTTCAACGAATTTACCCGTTACCTTTCTGTCGCTTGCTTCTGTTTTTATGCCTGCTGATATCATTGGCTGATCTGAGACCAGTAACAACGCGCCGGTAGGTATTTCATTTGCAAAACCCACCGTAAATATAGTTGCAGTTTCCATATCTATTGCCATAGCCCTCGTTTTTACAAGGTATTTTTTGAACCTGTCATCATATTCCCAGACCCTTCTGTTTGTTGTATAAACTGTACCTGTCCAGTAAACTTTTTTATACCGTATTATTGATGCTGAAATGGCACTCTGAAGCTTAAATGCAGGTAATGCAGGTACCTCTACAGGCAGATAATCATTTGAAGTACCATCACTTCTGATGGCTGCTATGGGGAGAATAAGGTCGCCAAGCTTGTTCTTCTTTTTCAGTCCGCCGCATTTTCCCAGAAACAGCACTGCACTGGGAGATACTGCACTGAGAAGATCCATTGCCGTTGCAGCATTCGGACTGCCCATTCCGAAATTGATAATGGTAATCCCGTCAGTTGATGTTGCACTGGACATGTTCTTATCTTTACCTTCTATCTCGACATTATTCAGCTTTGCAAAAAGTTCCACATAATACAGAAAATTTGTCAGGAGAAAATATTTCCCGAAAGTTTCGATCTTTTTTCCGGTATATCTTGGAAGCCAGTTATTAACAATCTCCTCTTTGGTTTTCATTATTGCAGACTTTTATGGATTATCTCAATATATTTGCTGTCAAAAGTACAAAACTAAGTTGAAAGAGTTAAATCTGCCTGAATATTCATTCCGGATCATTGAGCAGGATGGGAAGAAAATGATCCTTGACAAACTCAGGAGGAAGTATGTAAAACTTACTCCCGAAGAATGGGTCAGGCAGAACTTTGTTCAGTATCTGATAAGGGAAGGGAAATATCCCCCGGGTCTTATCGGGATTGAAGTTCCTGCACCATATAACAAGCTGAAAAAAAGAGTTGATATACTCATCCACGACCGTACAGGAAGACCTGTAATGATAGTTGAGTGCAAATCATATGATGTGCCTCTGGACGAGCCTGTATTTGAACAGATCGCAACATATAATATGAAATTCAGGGTGCCATTTCTGATCGTTACCAACGGTATTCATCATTATGCATGTAAACTGCCCGGTGAAACCCGGAAACCGGAATACCTTTACGCCATACCCTTGTATGAAGATTTACCTGGCTTGCTGAAATGATAAACGTAACCTGTGCAATCATAAGGAATGAAGAGAATGAAGTGCTTGTTGTCCAGAGGGGAGAACAGAGCGATCATCCTTACAAGTGGGAGTTCCCCGGAGGAAAGATAAAAAAGGGAGAAACAGAGGAGGAATGTATAATCAGGGAGATCAGGGAGGAACTTTTTTTAGATATCGTTATCTGCGGAAAGCTTCATCCCGTGAACCACGATTACGGGCATAAAAAAATACGACTGATCCCCTTTATCTGCGATACACTGGATGAGTTACCCCTTCTTACGGAACATAATGATTTCAGGTGGTGCGTGCCGGAGGAACTTAGATCATTTGACTTCCAGGAGGCTGATCTGCGTGTTCTCGATCAATATCTCCGGAATAACTGTAATCTGCCATCTGCAAACGAAACTCATAATACGAACGGCATAGATCCTGGAACTGAACAGGAGATTCAGAAAATGATATACAGCATGATGAGTACACAGGAAGCGGACTGGCTTGCTGTAACAGCACTCGATAATCCGGCACTTGTTTTAAAATTGCTGGAATTTTCATACAGTGAAGACAGGAAACTTTCGTTCCGCGCATCATGGACCTTATCGAAAGTATTTGATAAAAACCCGGAAATCGTCGCTCCCTTTGTTCCCGGAATCATCGAAAAGCTGAATTCTCTTGACAATGATAGTGTCCGGCGCTCTTTTTTAAGGATCATTTCAATGATCGATATTAAACAAATGAGCCTTAAACACCACGGAATACTGGCCGACTACTGTTTTAAGGCCTTGAATTCAGGTTTGTCGGCTGTTGCGATAAAAGCTTATTCAATGGAGATAATATACCAGCTTGCGCTTGTCTATCCCGAACTGGCTAATGAGCTTTCAGCTTCAATAAACATGCTCCGTGGCGAAACATCTCCGGGAATTATCGCCAGAGGCAGGATAATTCTGGGCAGACTGGCTGAGATCACAACAAGAAAAAAAACACAGGAAAAATGAAAATTACAGATACAAGGGGACTCCTATGTCCGGCTCCGATCATAGCTGCAAGGAAGGCTCTCAGGGAAACGGCTGAAGGAGAGATGTTCAGGTTACTGACAGACAGTAAAACTTCACTTGACAACCTGAAACGTTATCTTAAAGACAACATGGCGGAGTTTACAGTTAAGGAAACTGACGGAGAATGGATACTTGACATAAGGAAAGGAATGGCGGGAAAGACTGAGGCTGAGGTTAAGGCTGAGGTTAAGGCTGAGGTTAAGGTTAAGGCTGAGGTTAAGGCTGAGGCTGAGGTTGAGGATGAGGTTAAGGATGAGGTTAAGGATGAGGTTGAGGGTGATGGTGAGTACAGACAGGAGGCGGAGATGTATTGCAATATATCTGTTCCTCATTTCACCAAAGGCGATTTTGTTATTGTGTTCAGCTCCGATAAAATGGGAGAAGGTGATGAAGAGCTGGGTGATATTCTGATGGCTAATTTCATTAAAGCCATAAAAGATCTTGATGCCCTTCCTTCAGCTATGTTATTTTATAAAGGCGGAGTCAGACTCCTAATTCCCGAATCACCGGTTTCGGAGTTTATTTCCGAAATAGACAGGATGGGTGTAAGGATCCTGGTCTGTTCAACTTGTGTAAAGTATTTTTCGCTTGACGGCAAGATAAAGACCGGAACACTGAGCAACATGTATGAAATAGCACAGGTAATGGCATCAGCCGGGCATGTAGTGAGACCCTGAAGCAGTATTAAGGAAATGAAGACTGATCTTCTTCAAATGGTTGAAACCGGAGGTTGTTCCTCTAAGATTTCCCCGAAGCAGCTGGAAGAGATACTCAGATTACTTCCGGTTTCAGCTGATAAGAATATACTGGTTGATGTTGATACTTCGGATGACGCCGGAGTGTACAGGGTAAATGATGAGCTGGCACTGGTATTTACAACAGATTTTTTCCCTCCGGTATGCAGTGATCCATATGAATTCGGACAGATAGCTGCAGCTAATTCAATAAGTGATATTTATGCAATGGGAGGTGATCCCGTTATAGCCCTGAATATTATGATGTTCCCATCTGCCCGCCTGCCGGCTGAAGCTTATACTGAGATTCTAAGGGGCGGATATGATATTGCATCTGAAGCGGGAGTAAGAATAATTGGCGGACATACTATTGATGATTTTCCGCCGAAATACGGACTTGCAGTTATTGGTTATATACATCCCCTGAAAATAATCACAAATGCAGGGGCACGTCCCGGGGACCATATCATACTGACAAAGCCTATTGGAACAGGTACTATCCTGTCAGGGCACAGGTTCGGTCTTGCTTCTGATGAGGATATTTCCCTTGCAAAAATGAATATGAAGATGCTGAACAGGGCAGGAGCTGAGGTAATGAAAAAATTCAATATCCGCGGAGCAACTGATGTTACCGGGTTCGGACTTGCAGGTCATGCCCTTAAGATGGCAAATGCAGGCAAGGTGACCATCAGAATTAATATGAAGAGTGTCCCGCTTATCGGCAGTACCCTGAAAATAACAGATGACGGCTGCATCCCCGGCGCTTCATTCAGAAACCTTGATTATATTGACTCTGTTACAGATTTTTCATCTGATCTTGACTATAATCTTAAGATGATCGCCTGTGATGCACAAACCTCCGGAGGACTTCTGATGTGCGTTCACTGTGAAAAGTCGGCAGATGTTCTTTCTGAACTTCATTCTGCAGGTCTGACCACTTCTGCAATCATAGGAGAGGTGCTGGAAAAACAGGATAAGTTCCTGCTTTTAGATAATTGATAAAATTCTGTAAAACCTCAGTACGGGAATGGCTGCCGGTTGAGATTGTGTTACCAGG
>CAYQZL010000005.1:29762-66904 GCA_964421975.1 uncultured Rikenellaceae bacterium | reverse complement strand
TGGTGACATATTGTTGAGTGGTCCCTGTTCTTTCAGCAATCACCTTGCGACTACCGTAAGGCAGTGAGGCATTGAGTGTTGATAAATTTTCAAGGATAGATTCGTTCTGTTTCATACTTTTAACATACCTTTATGTCTGACACTACAAATATACGTACAAGATTCAGCAAATACAAATAATTTACGTATAATTTTCATATAAAACTGATTTATTTTCGCAACACACTGAAATTATGACTAATAAAATCGTGCAGATTGATCCTGTAGGGGAGAGGTTGGATGCGATTATTCGCTACTACAGGCTAAACAAGAATTCATTTTCTAAAATGATAGGGCTCTCTGATAACTCCCTAATAAGCCGAATAATAAACGACCCCAAGCGGGGAATGACGCTCGAATTGATCAAGAGAATAGCGACAGCCTTCCCTGATATAAATCTAAAATGGCTAATATTAAATGAAGGGGAGATGTTATCTAAAAGTGAATTTCCGGATCCCAAACTGCATTACGTAAAATATTACAAAAGACATGATCAGGAGCCAGCGGATCTGATGAGAATAAATGGTTATGAAGATTGCGACTTCGCTTTTGATGTTTATGGTGATATAATGGCCCCCAAGTACAGGGCGGGGGATATCATTATATGCAAGGAATGGGACCCGGGTATGGTTCAGTTCGGAGAAGCTTATCTTATAATTGCAAGGAAGATACCGTATTTACGTTACATAAAAGGCGAAATTAATCCAGAGACCTTTAAGATCGGAGCTGATAATCCAAGGCATGAAGATACTGGCATGGTAAAGAAAGACATTGAAAAGCTCTATATAATAAAAGGTGTTATTCGGAGGGAGGCGTTCTGAGGATAAGGTCTATTACCTTCCGGTTTACATTATCCACAACCTCCTGATCAATCTCAATATAAATATCACTCACCGTATTTGTTGCATGTCCAAGGGCATAACGAATATCATCCCTTGAAGCACCTATTTCTTTACTCATTGCTATCGTTGCCCAGGAATGCCGACACCAGTAAGTAGTAATATGCTTATTGATCTTACAACTTTCTGCAACATCCCTGATCTTATAGTTTACTCTTTTTACAGCCTCCCGGTAGTCTTTATACCTATCCATTGTATCGAGCAGATATTTTTTCCCAGGATACCGGTTAATAATTTCCTGAGCTTCCGGATGGACCTTTATCGAATACGACTTTTTCCCCTTACTCCTTATATAATATATACGACCATCTTCGACCTTTTCAATGAACATCATGTCTTTTAGGTTTATTCCGATAAGATAAAACGAAAGCATGAACATATCCCTGGCCCAGGCAGTAAGAGGTTTTTTGATTTCCTGTTTTGCAATGGTAGCGATCTCTTCCGGGGAGAGTGTTCTGTGTCGGGTTTTTTCCTTTGGGATTTTATACTTACGGAAGGGATAGCTTGAATAATCAATAAGTCCCATAGTAATAGCCTGGTTGTATGCAGTCCTTATATCCCGCATGTGGATCCCGATAGTGTTTGGCTTTAGTCCTTTGGAGCGAAGATGGTATTCAAAGTTACTTAGCCAGGTTGGACTTATGGTATCAAAAGGTAGGAGAGAGGTACCGCAAAAATCTTCAACCGCCCTTTTGGTCCTGAGTATAGTGTCGTGATAGTTAATATTACCTATTTTTTTGAACTTATCCATTCTTGCATTAAAGATTGAGAACAGATCATATTCTCTCTGGGTATCCCTGAGAATAGTTAATAAGATAGATAAATCCATAAACCGGACATCCCTTTGTTTCATTACCTTATCAGTAAGTACTCCGAGTTTGATTTGCAGTTTATTATTAATATGATCTGCATCATCCTGATCATACTTCCCCCCAGGCTTAACTGTTCCAGTTTTTATATCGAAATATTCCGGGAGAACATCATAGTCAGTTGAAATATATCGGGATTTTCGGTTATGAGTGATAAGGATCTTAATATTTACGGTTCCGTCTGCATGTTTTTCTGAGGGTCGGATCGTGATTTTAAATTTTGCCATAGCGGGTGTAAAATAGAATTCGCAAGGATTTCGCAACGAAATATACTCTATTTCGATCAATAAAGTAGTGCGAAATAGAAATTTTGTTTTCCGACAGAACCTGTCGAAATGTATCGAAATGTATCGGAATAGAGGTATAATATACTGATATACAGCATAAAAAAAGCGACAGTTCGTGTCGCTTTTTTGGTACCCGGAGCGGGACTTGAACCCGCACAAGCATTACTGCTCACAGGATTTTAAGTCCTGCGTGTCTACCATTCCACCATCCGGGCGGAATTACAATCCTTATTTCAAATAACAAAGTCCTGCGTGTCGGACCCTGTCCCGCAACAGCGGGAATTCCACCATGCGGGCTGGTATTGTCATACGGTCGTGCAGTAATGCGACCGTGCAGTCTGGTGGTTTGTAATTATTGTTCAAATATAAAATAAAAATTGCTACTTAGCCAGTACCGGTTTGCCAAACCCTAATTTTTCAAGAGCATTGAACTGGGTTGCAGCATCGCCAACAATCACGTAATACATCTTTGACGGATCAATATATTTCTGTATGGTGGCATTAACCTGATCCGTTGTCAGGCTGCGCAGATAAGTTTCTTCCTGTTTTATATAATCCTCGGGAAGTCCGTTGATCTTCATAGTCCTTAGCATATCGAGAAGAGCTTCATTTGTTTCGAACCTGAGTGCATTGGCTTTCAGAAGTGAGCCTTTTGTGAAATCAGCTATTTCAGGCGTTATACCGTTACGATATTCCAGCATAATATCCCTGAACAGCTTCACCGACTCAAATGTAGCATCTGAGCGGACAGATGCATATGCTAAAAAGACACCGTATTTCTCTCTCCCGTTAAAGGTCGAATAAGCACCGTATGTAAAGCCTTTTTCTTCACGTAAAACCATGAAAAGACGTGCACTTGCACCTCCTCCCAGCATGAAATTTGCTGTTTCAGCCTTATAGAAATCTTCATGGTTACGGGGCAGGGCAAGATAACCTATCCTTATAACCGATTGTTTAGCTCCGGGAACATCAACAAAATGAACAGATCCTTTTTCTGCTGCAGGAGGGAAAACAGGATCAGGTAATATTACCTGTTTTGCTGCCCATTTTTTACCAAGACCGTCAAGTGCTTTTTCAACTGTTGACTGATCTATATCACCCACTATCATAAATTCGGTAACGGAGGGAGATAATGCCTTTTCATAGAATACCCTGAGATCATCAAGTGTTATTGTTTCAACACTTTCAGCGGTGCCTGCCGGATTTACTGAAAGGATATTGTCCCGACCATAGACCAGTTTATTGAATGTTCTGCTTGCAAGGTAGTTTGGATCAGCCATATTTTGCCTCAGATCGTTTATTGTCCGGGTTTTGTTAAGTGCAAACTGCTCTTCATCCCATCTTGGTTCAAGCAGTATCTCTTCAACCAGCGCCAGTGTCTTCTCAAAATTCCGGGATAAAGAATTAACCGAAACGGTTATGGATTCTTCGCCTCCGCTGATTGTAACAGTTGCTCCCAGAAGTTGTATAGCTTCTTCAAGCTCTTCAGGTGTTTTATTCTTTGTCCCTTCATTCAGCATCTGGGCCATGAACCTGGCAACACCCGGTTTACTTATATCATCAAGCATATGTCCGCCCCTTATTACAATCGAATATGTAAGCAAAGGCAATTCATGCTGCTCAATTCCATGGATCTTCATTCCATTCGCACTGACAGAATTCCATACCACAGGTATTTTAATTTCAGGATCCGGTCCGGGAACAGGTGCAACGGAACGGTCAAATTTGCCGGGAGTCTTTTCAATTTTCTCATCAGCATCAGCAATAACCTCCATCTGTGTAGCACGGCTTATATCTTCTTCTATTATCCCGGCATCTGAGGATCCATCCGCAATAAGATTAAGCTGCCCTCTGGGTACAAAACTTGTTGCCACATAATTCCTGCTTTTTATGTATCTGTTGTAAACATCCCACACATCTTCCGCTGTGACATTCTTTATTATTTCAAGTTCTTCGGTGAGAAATTCAGGGGAACCTGCCATCTCATTATAATATCCCAGCATAAAGGATTTATAAAGAATACTGCTTATTGTATTGAAGAAATCGGTTTCCAGCTTCGCTTTGATCCTTTCAAGATCACTTGCAGTGAATTTTTCTTCCTCAAATCTCGAGAAGGCTTCAAAAACAGCTTTCTCAACATCAGCAAGACTTGTATTCGGATTGGCTGTTACGTTTATTCTGAAATGTCCGGTAAGTTCAAGTGCATTATTATTCACCGTTACAGCTGAAGTAAGTTTCTTTTCTCTGACAAGTACTTTGTAGAGGGGTGCTTTTTTCCCCTGACCAAGCAATTGTGCCAGGACATTCAGAGAATATGCATCCTTTGTAAAATTCTCACAGGTGGGATATACCATATTGAACTGGGGTGCGTTCGCAAAGTTGTCTTCATGGAAGAGTTTTTTTGTTTCATTCAGTGTAATGTTCATTGGTTCAGGATCGCTGACCTCATTTCCTGCAGGTATTTCACCGAAATATTTTTCGATAAGTGGTCTGACCTCATCTTCAATAAAATCACCGGAAACGACAAGTGTGGCGTTATTCGGAACATAATATTTTCGATGAAATTCTTTAACATCCTCAACAGTTGCATTCTTGAGATCTTCCATTTCGCCTATCACTTCCCAGCTGTAGGGGTGACCTGAAGGATACAGATTCTTCAGAATGACATTTTCTGTAAAACCATACGGCATATTATCGACATATTGTCTTTTTTCATTCTGGACTACATTTTGCTGTAATGCAAATGAGTTGGGTGTAACAGTATTGATCAGGTATCCCATACGGTCTGATTCAAGCCACATTGCCAGTTCGAGTGCATTTTTCGGTACTACCTCAAAATAGACTGTCTGGTCATTGGATGTACCCCCGTTGAGATTTCCCCCGACGCCTTCTATATATTTGAAGAACTGATCTTCTTCAACATTTTCGGAACGCTGGAACATCATATGTTCGAAGAGGTGTGCAAATCCGGTCTTGCCCGGAACCTCACGGTTGGATCCAACATGATATACAATGACCAGAGAGGTAATCGGATCTGATCTATCCTGATTCAGGATCACGGTGAGTCCGTTGGAAAGTTTGTATTTTTCAAAGGGGACTGAAAAATCACCTTCACGGGTTCCTGTCTTGCAGGATATGAAAGATATTACCATTATGGATAAAATTAAGGACTGAATTTTTTTCATTGAAATAATCGATGTTTTCTATCTAATCTGTTTAATTAATAAATGTCATTAAAATACTATATTCCTTTGTGTTACTTAGTCCCGGGAACACAAAGGAATAACAAGGGATTGTTAAGGATTAAGGTGTTGTGCTCAGTTAACCAGCACCGGTTTTCCCAGACCTGCTTTTTCAAGTTCTTTCAGCTGCGTTTTCCCGTCTCCTGCAACAACATAGTACATCCTTGAAGGATCAATATATTTCCTTGCAACTTCGAGTTGCTTTTCCGCTGTAAGATCGCGTACATAAGCTTCTTCCTGTTTGATATAGTCAACCGGGAGATTATAGGAGCTCATGGTATTAAGCATGCCCAGAAGGCTTCCAAGTGTCTCAAAGCGAAGGGCATTACTCTTAATAAGAGCATTTTTTGTAAAGTCGATATACTCCTGTGGCATGTTTCCGCGGTATTTTTCCATTTCGGTCCTGAATATGGTAACCGATTCGAGAGTTGAGTTTGTTCTTACTTCAGATGATGCAGTAAATACACCGAAATCTTTATAGCCTGAGATATTTGATCTTGCCCCGTATGTGAACCCCTTTTCTTCCCTCAGTATAAGATTGAACAATCCGTTGAAAGATCCTCCAAGCTTATAATTGGCAACGTAAGCCGGATAATAATCAGGATTTGTTCTTGGCAATGACGGTGCCCCAATTGCTATGACAGATTGTTTGGCTCCGGGTATGTTGACGAAATATATCGCTGATTTCTGTGGAGCTTCAGGTATATTTATCTCTGGCAGGCTTACTTCAACCGGCTTCCACTTATTGCTCAGTTCAGCAAATGCACTCTCCACTTCTTCCCTGGTAATATTCCCGGTGATGAGGAGTTTCGCAACTGATGGCGAAAAATATTTATTATAAAATGATTTCAGGTCGTCGATCGATATTGACTGAACCGATTCCTCAGTACCTGTAGTCTCTGTTGAAAGGATATTGTTTTCACCGAAAAGAAGCTTATTGAGAGTGGTGGATGCCAGATATGAAGGATTCGCCTGATTACGTTTAAGCGTGTTTACTATTCTGCTTTTGGCAAGTGCAAATTGTTCTTCATCCCATCTTGGTTCAAGGATCATTTCTTCAACGAGGGCAATGGTCTTTTCAAAGTTTCTGGCCAGAGTGCTTACATTGATGGATATCATATCATCACCTGCAGAGATTCTTATAGATGCTCCAAGCAGGCCTATTGCATCTTCAAGTTCTTCCGGAGTTTTGTTCCTTGTCCCTTCATTCATCATTGAAGCCACAAGATTTGCCAGTCCGGCTTTTGATATATCTTCAGCAGCATGTCCTCCGTCAAGGATGATTGCGTATTGTATGAGGGGAAGTTCATTATGTTCAATGCCCCATATGTTTATACCGTTTGTCAGAGATGATTTCCATACCTGTGGCAGTATGACAACCGGATCAGGACCAAGAGGCGGTTTTACTGATCTGTCTGTTTTTGTGGGAGTTTTGATAATAGGTTCCTCTGCTATATCTGTAGCTTTGACCTCAGCAGCATTTGTAACATCTTCTTCCACAACACCTGCATCCACAGATCCTTCGGCAATAAGTCCCATCTGTCCCCTGGGAACAAAGCTGGTCTGAACGAAATTCCTGCCTTTTATGTATTTTTCATAAACAGACTTAATATCATCCATTGTAACAGACCGGATTGCTGCAAGATCTTTCCTGAAATATTCAGGATCGCCTGTATACATTGTATATTCAGCAAACTGGAAAGCCTTACCCTGGACACTGGCAAAAGAATTATAAAAACGGGTTTCATACTGTGCTTTGATCCTTGTAAGATCTTCTTCGGTAAAACCGTCTTTTTCAAATCTTTCAAAACCTTCGAATATAGCTTTTTCGACTTCTGTCAGGTTGACACCGGGATTAGCGGGAACTGATATCATGAAGCTGCCGGCAAGTTCATTTGACATATTTCTGGCCATGATACGTGAGGTAAGCTTTTTCTCTTTCACCAGGACAACATACAGGGGAGCTTTTTTGGTATTGGAAAGGAGCTCGCCCAGGAAGTTAAGCGCATATGAATCCCTTGAATATCTTTCAGCTGTAGGGAATACCATTGTAAGTTGCGGTGCTCTGGCAAAGTTGTCTTCGTGATAAAGCTTAATTGTTCCGGAAAGGTTTGCAGGCATAGGATTCCTTTTTTCGAGGACTTCACCTTCCGGGATCTCTCCGAAATATTTTTCGATCAATGCTTTTACTTCTTCTTTATCTATATCTCCCGATATTGCCAGGGTTGCATTATTCGGAGAATAAAATTTCTTATGAAAAGCTCTAACATCATCAACTGTTGCATTTGTAAGATCTTCCATCAGTCCGATAACCGTCCAGCTGTAAGGATGACCTGCCGGATAAAGGTTTTTGGCAATGATTTCAGAATTAAATCCGTAGGGTGCATTATCAACACTTTCACGTTTTTCGTTCTGGACAACATTCTGCTGATTGATAAGTGAAGCTTTTGTGACGGTATTGGTCAGATAACCCATTCTGTCGGATTCAAGCCATAGTGCCATTTCCAGAGCATTCTTCGGCACCACTTCATAATAGTTGGTCCTGTCCTGACTGGTGCTGCCGTTCAGTGTTCCGCCGGCACCCTGTATTTCCCTGAAAAGCTGATCTTCGCCGACATTCTCAGATCTCTGGAACATCATATGTTCAAAAAGATGGGCAAATCCGGTTTTGCCGGGTGCTTCACGGCTGGAACCTACATGATAGTATATGGCAAGAGCAGCAATGGGATCAGATTTGTCCTCGTTTAGTACAACAGTCAGACCATTCGGAAGAGTGTATTTTTCAAACGGAATTGAAAGGTCTGCTTCTTTTGTTCCTGATTTGCATGAAAACATGATAGCAATGGAAAGGATAAATGAGAAAGAAAGTAACTTTTTCATATAACAGTAATTAGATTATAAGGATGCATATATTTTAATGAATGCCGAAATTAACAATAAATATCATTCACAGACTGGTTTTGCATATAAAAAAAAAGTTCTTATTTTTGCCGCTGAATCTGCGGGAGTAGCTCAGTTGGTAGAGCATAACCTTGCCAAGGTTAGGGTCGCGGGTTCGAGTCCCGTCTCCCGCTCAAATAAAAAGACTTTTTACAGTCTTTTTGTTTTTTAGAGGCTTTGATTATTGATTTAAGTGTCTGTAACCTGTGTTGAAATACAATATCCCGGTTAAATTATTTTTGAACGGGACCCCAGGTCATAAGAATATCATCCTCAATATACAGCCAGGAATTTTTATATATCCATTCTTCCCTGACCGAGTTTCCTGATATCACCCTGTTTATCTTCAATGGATTTCCCCAGCTGTCTCTGACCATTTCCGCCGATATTCCCTTCCATATTTTCCCGGAAATAAGCTTCGAAGCCATACTTGTGCCATATTTGTTCTCAAGATATGTGAACCTGCTGCCCTGATCAGACTGAGGTTGAGACTGAGGTTGAGGTTCAGGTTGAGGCTGAGGTGAAGGCTTAGCGGCATATTCGTATGACTGCGCAGGAGCCCTGGATGAAAAAGGTGTTTGTTTAACAGTGGCATGTCTTTTTAAAATAAAACCTTCGGCTTCTTCATAAACAACCCTGAGATATGTGCTGTCGGCTCCGAGAACTTCAACTTCGGATCCCGAAGGGATTACAAAAATAACGGATGTGAGGTCGTCTTTATCGGCAAAAAGACGTGTTGCCGATTTTAATGTTGCCGTAAAAGCAGGCTGGTTTTCCCGGGTTATTGTCTGTTGATTTTCCAGATTTTCAAGAACATTGGTCCTGGTATTCTGTGAATAGGCATACGCGGAAAACAGCACCAGGAAAGTGATGAATACATTTCTCATGATCATGTTTTTTCTGAATAGCTCAAAAAGTGTACCATATTGTCGTTGTTAAATAGGGATTTGTGCTAAAGAAGTGACGACGCAATGGCACAACGGTGCAATGGCACAACGGTGCAATGGCATAACGGCGCAATGGCACAACGGTGCAATGGCACAACGGAATAAAGGCAAAGGGGCCAGGCGGCGTAAGGGCACAATGGCTTGGCGGCTCAAAAACGTAACGGCGTGACGCCACAGTGGTTTGATAATATATAACTATCTTTTTCGTATCAACATCAGACCGTCTCTTATTGGGAGTATCAGTTTCTCAATTCTGTTGTCAGAGCGGATCATTTCGTTGAATTCAATTATCCCTCTTGTCTGCTGATCTTTTGTGTCCTTATCACCGATCTTCCCGCCCCACAGGACATTATCTGCAATTATGAAACCACCCTGATTTACTTTATCAATTACAAGGTTATAGTATTCACAATATTCACGTTTGTCTCCGTCGATATATACAAGGTCAAAAAAATATCCGAGACCGGGAATAATATCCTGGGCTCTTCCGGTCATCGGGATTATCTTATTATCTGAACCGGATTTCCGGAAATAGGACCGGGTAAATTCAAATAGTTCATCATTACTTTCTATCGTTATAAGGCGGCCTCCGGTTTTTAATCCTTTTGAAAGGCAGATGGCCGAATAACCTGTATATGTCCCTATTTCCAGAATATATTCAGGTTTTATCATTGTTGAAATGAATTCCAGCAACTTGCCCTGGAGATGTCCTGTACACATATTGGGATTGACAAAGCGGATGTGTGTTTGTCTGTAAAGATCCAGCAGTACCGGATCTTCGGCAGTGGAATATTCTGCCAGATATTTTTCCGGGATATTCTCCATTATTTTATTTGTATATCAAAGTCGAAAGTCTGGCCGGGTCAAAGATCTCATTTGCGATTTCAAGTACTTCAGAAGGAGTTATCCTGTCAATTTTTGAACACAGCTCCTCAAGAGTATCAATTTTGTTAAATACAAGCAAGTTTTTACCCAGACTCAGGATAAGGCTCTCATGATTTTCAAATCCTCTTGCAAGATAGCCTTTTATCTGTTTTTTTGAAGTATGCAGCTGAAGCGTTCCGAGTTTTGTTTTTCTCAGTTTGTCCAGTTCAGAATTAACGACTGTAATACTTTTTTCAAGATTGTGATCGTCAGTACCGAAATAGACAGAGAATATTCCCGAATCCCTGTAGGAAGTATAGCTGGATTCGACATTGTACGCCAGTCCTCTTTTTTCTCTCAATGACATGTTAAGTCTTGAATTGAGACCCTGTCCGCCCAGTATATTGTTCAGAAGGAACATACCTGTCCTTCGCTTGTCCTTATATCCGAATGCAATATTACCGATAATACAATGATTCTGGTTTGTATCTTTATCAATGATCCTTGTCGAAGGAGTATAGGTATGTGTTGAATTCCTCGGTTTTCTGTTGGTTTTTGGAGGAATGTTCCCGAAATATTTATTGAAAAGGCGTATGACTTTTTCCCCGGGGATATTTCCTGCAGAGCAAAAAACAGTTTCAGATGTATTGTAATTCCTGCTTATGAAATTATTCAGGGTTTCCCGGCTAAAGGTTCTGATGAGTTCAGGTGTACCGAGTATGTTTCTGCCAAGGGCTTCTCCTTCAAATACCATTTCTTCAAAATCATCAAAAATGAGTTCAGCAGGATTATCGAGGTAAGAGTTAATTTCATCAATAATCACATCTTTTTCCTTTGTGATCTCTTTTTCGGGAAGTATGGAATTGTAAGTAATATCACTTATTATATCTGCGGCTTTCTCAAAATCTTCTTTAAGAACTGATGCATGGATGGCAGTTTCTTCCTTGGTGGTATATGCATTCAGTTCACCTCCTTCGTTATCGAGACAGCTGAAGATGTAGTATGGCTTTCTTTTACGGGTACCTTTAAAGAGCATATGTTCAACAAAATGAGACATACCATGTTCTTTTGCCTTCTCATCACGTGAACCTGTATTAATGATCAGGCCGCAGTGGGCGACCATTCCGTTCGTTCTGTAATGAATGAGTCTGATGCCGTTATCAAGTGTATAATGAAGCAGTTCCATCAATAGATAAGGATAAGGCTGCAAATGTAGCATATGGTTGAAATGTATCCAAAAAGATTTTTTTGAATATAATTTTGGCTTAATTGAAATTGAAATATATATTTGCAGTCCGAAACAAAAGGTGCCATAGCTCAGTCGGTAGAGCAACGGACTGAAAATCCGTGTGTCCCTGGTTCGATTCCCGGTGGCACCACGATCAACAGAGGCTGTATGCCTCTTTTTTATTATATATCTGTGGTTCACTGGCTGCCTGACTGAATCTCATCCCTTGTGACCTGCTGCTGCAGGGGAAATCATACAGGTATTAAATTTTCAAGTTATTTGTTCAGATCCTGACAGTTACCTTTATCAGGAACTTCAAGTTTTTTCGAATATTCCTTAAATAAGATTTATAATTCCTTTAGTTTGTCTGGTAAACAGATAGCATACAATTACATATAAATTCATTAATTTTAAAAAAATTCGAACGTTCTCATAATAGCTAAGAAAATCTGAGGATTATTTCAAATAATATTTTTACATTAGGCATCTGAAAATTCTCTATAAAATTTATTATCAAAACCTATCTATATGTTACTACATCAGCAGTTTGTCCGCGTGGCAAAGAGAAATGCCGCAAAGCTTGCCATAAAGGACAGAACGACAGGGAGTTCTGTTACATTTTCAAGAGGCTTGATCGGGGCTCTTATACTGAGTTCAAAATTTCAGAAGTATGACAAGGGATTCATTGGCATTATGATACCTACTTCAGCAGGTTGCGCTCTTGCATCTGCAGCAGCTCTTATGAGCGGGAGGATACCCGTGATGATTAATTATTCAACCGGAGCGGAAACAAATGCAAGATATGCGCAGAAGAAATGCGGATTCAAAACAATCATTGCTTCAAAGGCTTTGCTGGATAAGATCGGTTGTCCGGTAATTGATGGAATGGTTCTGATCGAGGATCTCATGAAAAGTGTCACCACGGCAGATAAACTTAAAGCAGCACTCAGATCAAAGCTGCCGCTTAACTTGTTACTAAGTACCATTCATAAGGGAGACGAAAATGATCCCGCTGTCATGCTCTTTACAAGCGGAAGTGAAAAAGATCCGAAAGCTGTTCCGCTGACTCACCGTAATATTTCTTCAAATATAAAGAGCTTCAGCAATTATGTTAATATAACTGAATCGGATGTCATCCTGTCAAATCTTGTTTTTTACCATGTATTTGGACTGACTGTAAACCTGTGGGTGCCTTTTTATCATGGCATGACAATGATCACTTATGCCAATCCGCTTGATTTCCAGACAATAAGTAATATTGCCCGCGAAGAAAAGCCAACACTTATGGTCGGTACCCCGAGTTTTTTCTGGGGATATCTTCAGAAATCCGAACCCGGAGATTATAAATCCTTCAGACTGATGGTAGCAGGAGCCGATAAATGTCCGGATGCGCTCAGGGAAGGTTTTATGAAAAAGCATGGTGTGACTCTGCTTGAAGGATATGGAGCTACAGAAACCTCTCCGGTTATATCTGTTAACTCTCATGAATTCAACCGGCCGGGCAGTACGGGGAAAGTTATCCCGGGTGTCAGCGTTAGGATCGAGAATTTTGAGACCGGTGAAGATTGCAGAACCGGTGAAACCGGCAAAGTAATGGTTAAAGGCGACTCTGTGATGAAAGGGTATTTTGATGATCCGGAACAGACTGCTGAAGTGCTGAAAGACGGATGGTATAATACAGGTGATATGGGATATCTTGATGAAGATGGTTATCTGTGGCATGCCGGGAGGTTCAAGAGATTTGCAAAGATCGGTGGTGAAATGGTTTCACTTGTCAAGGTCGAAAATACACTCGAAAAGCTTCTCCCGGAAGGGATTAAATGTTGTGTGGTAGAGATCTCGGATGTGAAAAAAGGATCATATATTGTCGCAGCAGTCTCGGCAGACGTTCATAAGACGGAAATACTGCGGAAAATGCTGAAAGAACTGCCTATTATATCATTACCAAGACAATTTGTTGTCATTGAGGAACTTCCGATGATGGCTACCGGAAAAATAGATTTCCGGAAGGTAACAGCTATGGTAAAAGATATAATGGAAAATACTGACTCCGGCCGGTAAAATTCCGGCGGATACAGATTCAACTGCCTGGTTTGAACTGAAACATCCGGCGAAAAAGTATAGAACAGAAACTTATTCAAATTCCTTCGGTACTCCGCAGATCATTTTAAATACATTGTCGGGTGATGTGTTCCTGTACTGGTGTCTTTCATCCGGACTGACAAGGGCAAAATCACCCTCTTTTACCGGATGTTCTTTCCCCTCCTTATCGACTAATACACCTTCTCCTTCAATTATGTAATTCATATGCTCATAGGGATGGCTGTGATAAGGTGTATTTCCACCCGGTTCAACGGTGAAAACCCTCAGGGAATATACCGGTGCGCCATCCATGCTGCCAAGCGGTAACTGCTTCCATGCACCAACAGCCCCTTCCATCATAACCTGCATTCTTTCAACCTGATCGAGAGATACAATTTTCATTCTTATATATTTTAATTATTGATTTTCACACTGTTTAATCCGCTATGACGGATGAATTTCCGGGGTCTTATATGTTAATTACAGTTTTATTGTTTTTTATTCAGCTTATATGCCACAACACAATTTTTAAAGAATGTCGGGACCAGAAGAAGTCTCATTTCCGGAATATACTCTATGTCAGCGGTATTACTTCCCTGACTCCTGGGAGCCAGAAGTGATACTTTACTGTTATCGGGATTGATCATAAATATTTCACCTTCCCAGTCAGTGACAATATAATACCCTGGTATTCCGGTGTATGCTATTCCGTCACCCCTGTTAACACCTCCTGTCAGCAGTGTACTGGTTTTGCCTTCCAAGTCAATTGCAGTGAAGTCCATACCTCCCTGTGATGCCACTAATAACCTTGTATCTTCGGCCAGAAGTCCGTTTGGTCCGTTAAGCCCTTCGGTAAGCCATTCATTTACTTTTCCTGCAGAATATTTATGTATCTTATTGGCATCCGTGTCTGAGAAATACAGATTTCCCTTATTGTCAGATGTTATGTCATTAAGCATGCCGGCGCCGCTGACCGGGATCTTTCTTATGATTTTTCCGGCATTGATGTCCATAACAACTATCTCATCTACATCTGCGGCAAAAAGCGTATCTCCCAGTATTGCCATTCCCTTTGGAGAGCTCAGTCCTTCTATCCAGCGCAGTTCAATTATTTTTCCTGTTTTATCGATCCTGGAGATGAAACCGTTGCCGTCTTTTTTTCGTGGTTCAAAGTTGAGATTTGTTACATAAAGGATATCGCGCTTTTTATCGAGGATTACAGATTCAGGAGTAAGAAGAAGAGTGTCTGTTCTCCATTGTTCGACTATCTCAAATTGTTTTATGGTATCATGTTCGCCGGCATCTGATGTTTTCTTTGTTCCTTGTCTGCATGATGCCAGTGCAATAATAATGAGTAATAAGGTTAATGTCTTATTCATTTTTATTTTTGTTAATAGTTGGACAACTACAATCTGAAAAATTTTATCCGCTGATAAACAGGCTTTTGCTTGAGTAAAAAGGATCGCATGTCAGGTTGACCCTTAATTTTCTCCATCCGGCCTCATCGCCCGGAGTAGGTATATGGGTCAGATGTACTTCACAATCGCGCAGGAGATTAAGGTTTTCAAGTGCCATTTTTGCCGCCGGATTCGATAATGCGCTTATGCCAAGTACGATCAGAGTCTCATCGACATCAAGACTGACCATTTTCCCGTGCAGGATATCTTTTTTCAGATGAGTGACCGAATCAATAATATTTTCAGGTAAAAGATACATTTTATCAGGCAATCCCGCAAGATATTTTGCAGCATTCAGTACAAGACTTGAAGAGGCATGCATCAGTGGTGAATTCTTTCCTGTAATAATAGTCCCATCGTTCAGTTCAATGGCAGCCCCGGAAAAAATTCCTTCATTTCCCTTTCCGCTTTTTTCAGCATCTCTGGCAGCTTTTCTTGCAGGAAGTACAACTTTCCTGTCCTCTTCCTTTGCGCCAATTTTATTCATGATACCCGAGATACGGTCAAGGGAATCTTTATCTGAAAGTCCGACAGCATATTCAACCGAGCATCTGAAATATCTTCTTATTATTTCCTGAAATGAAGCTTCGCGTATAAGACTGTCTTTTATTATTCCTGCGCTTGCCCGGTTCACTCCCATGTCTGTAGGGGACTGATACATAGATTCTCCGCCGGTGATTTTTTCAATTATCCTTTTCAGAAGGTGAAAAGCTTCAAGGTCACGGTTATAGTTTACACTTTTTATATTATATGCCTTCAGGTGGTATTCATCAATCAGAACCCTGTCCTCCAGGTCGACGGTGGCAGCTTCATATGCAAGATTTACAGGGTGATCCGCAGGCAGGTCCCATATCGGGAATGTTTCGAACTTTGCATATCCTGCTTTTACTCCTCTTTTATATTCATGATAAAGGTTGCAGAGGCAGGTGGCAAGTTTGCCGCTACCCGGACCGGGACCGGTAACAATTACAATCGGGCTGGTAGTTTTAATGTATTCATTTGCCCCGTATCCCTCATCACTGACAATCAGATCAACATCTGTGGGATAACCTTTGGTGGGATAATGCAGATAGACCTTTATGCCTCTATGCTGGAGCTTGTTCCTGAACGCTTTTGCCGGAGGCTGATTCTGATACCGGGTAATTACAACTGCGGTAATATCTATGCCCCATTCCCTGAAGTCATCAATTGTCTTCAGGGCGTCAACATCATAAGTTATCCCGAAATCAGCCCTTACCTTTTTTCTTTCTATAGCACCGGCATGAATACAAAGGATTACATCGATCTTATCCTTCAGCATCTGAAGCAGACGCATTTTTACATTAGGATCAAAGCCCGGAAGCACCCTCGCTGCATGATAATCATAAAGGATCTTCCCTCCGAATTCGAGGTAAAGCTTATGATTAAAGCGATTAACTCTCCCGAGAATTGCAGATGTCTGTTGCTCAAGATATTTATCATTATCAAATCCAATCTCTTCTGGCCTTCCCATTTTCGTCACTTCCTTAATATATCATCACCGGAATTATGTCTTCAATATTAGTAATTTTTTTAGTTCCCGGCGACGGTTTTTTCAAATACCGGCCGAAGCTGTAAACAAAACCCCTGCATCCGCCAACATCATTCAGAAAATAATTACTGATAACTAATAATTATTTTTTCTTTTTATTTAATTTGTGGAGAAAATTGAATCATTAAAATCAACGTGGATCAAAAGATCCCCGCCGGTGCAGTAATCATAGAATATATGATCTGAGCATAAAGAATTGTACTTTCATCTTTCATATTGATTTATGCTCTTGCTTAAATGCTTTAATTCAATTTAAATATGCGCAAATCTGTCCTGTTTATTTTGCTGTTGCTGTTTCTGGCGACCTCCTGCCAGAAGGATGATCTGATCAATAATTTTGATTCAGATATCAGTTTTGCGGTTTCAAACCACCTGCTGAACGGGAAACACATAAACTGCATGGATATTTATGAGGATAAATATGTTGCAATAGGATCGGGAAGAGAACTTTATTTACTGGAAGGCAGTAATCAGGATATCTATACGCTTGATTATGATATTTACAGTCTTGCCATTGCATCTGATAAATCAATATGGATCGGGACATCGGGAGGAGGGCTGGGTCATCTTTCAGATAAGAAGCTCACCTGGTACAATAACGCAAATGCAGGACTGCCAAGGGATTATGTAAGGCATGTTGAAATATCTCCCGGCGGTGATGTCTGGTTTACGAGCTGTGCCTTCAGAATGGGAGGACTCGGTATATTCGACGGGAAAAAATTTGAATTTCTGACGCCAGAAAATTCACCTTTAAATCAGAATATTATTGAAGATCTGGAAATAGACGCTGACGGGACAGTCTATATTGCCACCACAGGTACTGTAGGACGTACAAATATTTACAGGATCACAAACGGATTATGGGAATGTCTGGGCGATGAAGAAGGTACCTTTTACTGGATATTTTCATTCACTGTCAGCCCTTCAGGACTTATTTTCTTAGTAGAGGATTTTTCTCTATCCTCAACAATGATTTCAAACAAAGTATACAGGTTAAAGGATAAAGAATGGGAGCTGATTACTCCTGATGATATTCCCTTAATCAGCTTTTTCAGCAGAATAAAAGCTGATAAAAGAAATTATTGCTGGCTGGCTGGCTATGAACAGGAGTCGGCATTCCTGCGTGTTTTTACAGGAAAAGAATGGATAATTTCACCAGGGGATCTTTTTCCTGATAATTTCATTACAACTATTGAGGTGGATGGGAATAACAATCTTTGGATCGGAACATATTATGACGGAGTTTTCATATTGAATCAATAATATTTATACAATGAAAAAAAATGCAATACTGACTTTTACTTTCCTTTTTGCTCTTGCTTTATCAGCAGCCGCTCAGCTGGCAGTTGGTTATAACACAGATGGTAATACAATTTCCCTTTCAACGGATCCTCTTAACAAATTATGGGGTGAATTAAGGGTAAATACAAAATCATATAACCAGGCCGGATGGTCATATTCCGACCGGGGGATTACCCAGGCATATCTGCTTACACGTGTATTTTCTGCGACAAATGCAATCCTATATACCGGCGGGGGGCTGGGAGTGAATTTACTTTCGGAGAGTGATAAATGGCTGAGCATTAATATTCCTCTGGGTATAAGGTTTAATCCGTTTGCTAAACTTCCCGGTTTGTTCATTAGCGGTGAATATTGTCCTATGATAATAACCTCTGAGGGTATCCCGGTCATCCACAGTGTATCCCTTGGTCTAAGATACAGGCTGGTCAGAGGGAATTGACTATATACCGGTAATTTATTACCAGCCGTTGGATGATCCGGTCATTCTGTTGTTCAACTAATTCCCGGTGTTGACGGATCGTGGTCATATAAAAACTTTTGTATAAATTGTATTCTGTTTTCGAAAGGGGAACTTTAAAACTAAAATATAATGTTTAAAAATTATCTGATTTCAGCCTGGCGGATAATCAAAAAGAATAAATTCTATTCTGCACTGAATATCCTGGGACCTGCCATTGGAATAACCTGCGCCATACTAATATTATTATATGTTCAGGAGGAACTTACCTTTGATAAGCACAGCAAGAACTACGATCGTATTTACAGGCTTGAAAGTGATTTTAATATTTCGGGAAAAACTACCCTTACTGCCCTGGTACCAGTTCCGATGGCACCCACTTTGAAGGATGAATATCCTGAAATAAAAGAAATAGCCAGGTTCGCCGGATTTGGCGTACAGGATATTCTTTTCCAGTACAAGGATCTGAAGTTCTTTGAAGATAAGCTCTATTTTGCCGATTCGACAGTATTCAGGATCTTTGATTATAATTTTATTCTCGGGACTCCCGATAATGCTCTTAATGAACCTAATACAATAGTAATCACAGAGAGTTTTGCCGGAAAATATTTTGGAAAGGATAATCCGGTGGGTGAAGTGCTGACAACAAGTAATTTCGGGAATTTTCGTGTAACCGGTGTTATAGAAGATATTCCGGCCAATTCCCATCTTCGTTTTGATTGCCTGCTTTCGATGGCAACAATAGTCGAGCTGTCAGGTGTGGACAGGTTTAATTCCAGAAGCGCTCCTGCATTCTGGAATGTTTCGGTATTTGGTTATATTCTTCTTGACGATAATGCGGAAATTAAAAATCTTCTGTCCAAGTTCCCGGGTTTCTATGATAAATACATGAGTGCTCTCGGGAAGCAGATAAATGGTAGTTTTAGTCTTAAGGCCACCAGGATTGATAAAGTCCATTTTGGTGAAAAGATGGAATTTGATCTTCCTTTAGGCAATTTCAGTTATATAATAATATTTGCTCTGGTAGGGCTGTTTATGATACTGATTGCCAGTCTTAATTATATGAACATGGCAACTGCCAGATCTACAAACCGTTCCAAAGAAGTCGGTCTGAGAAAAGTTATAGGAGCCGGGAAGGGTACGTTGATCCGGCAATTTTTAAGTGAATCCATGATACTGGTAATAATAGCGCTTATCCTCGCACTGATCGCGGCAATTTTAATTTTACCTTCGTTTAATACCTTAACTGACAAAGCACTAAAAATAGGGAGCCTGTTCAGGCCCTTTACCTTTTTGATGATACTGCTTATTGCTATCCTTGTCGGGATCATTTCCGGAAGCTATCCGGCTTTCTATCTTTCTTCATTCTCACCGGTTGAGGTTCTGAAAAGTAATGTAAATCCCCGCACCGGCAAGGGATTGTTAAGAAAGGTACTGGTGGTTTTCCAGTTTGCTATATCAGGTGCATTAATAATATGTACAATCATTGTCTCCGGGCAGCAGAGATTTATAAGGAACAAGGATCTGGGCCTGAATGAGGAGAATGTAATGATCATTCCCGTCAGAGATACTTCATTTGTAAGAAAGATGCAGTCATTTAAAAATGAGCTTTTAAATCTCCCGGATGTGAAGGGTGTAACTTCGGCTATTCTCGTTCCTCCACTAATGGCCAGTAAGGTTGTTTTCTATGTTGAAAAGGACAGCAGCATGGTTGAACTTGCGACAAGCTTTACAATGGTTGATCACGATTTCATTGATGTAATGCAGATGAAAATAATTGAAGGCAGAAATTTTGAAAAATCAAGGACAGCGGATGCTAACCAGTCATTTATTGTAAATGAGGCTGCTGTGAAAGCGTTCGGGTGGGGTGATAAAGCACTGGGTAAGAGGTTAAGAGGATTTGGCGGCAGGGACGGTGTGGTAATAGGTGTGGTAAAGGATTTTCACTTCACCTCGGTTCATAATCCGATTGAACCGTTTATTCTTCTGGTAAACAATGATCCAAATCCTTATTTTTATATCAGGATAAGCAAAGATAATACTGCTGCTACAATTGCAGGTATTGAAAAACTGCAGCGGGATATGGGAAATACTTTGCCATTCAATTATTTCTTCTTTGAAGATAAGCTCAATGAAATGTACACTGCGGAGAATAAGCTCAACTCTCTTTTCAATATATTTTCACTGATGACGATCTTTATAGCATGTCTTGGATTACTTGGTCTTACATCTTATGTTACCGAACAACGCTCAAGAGAAACAGGCCTCAGAAAGATAATGGGTGCACGGGAAGATCAGATAGTCTGGCTGCTTAACAAAGATTTTCTTGTCCTTGTACTCTTATCAAACCTGATTTCATGGCCTGTAGCGTATTATCTCATGAGCAGGTGGCTGGAGGGTTTTGCTTACAGGATGGATTTCGGATTACCGGATTTCATTCTGAAAACAGCTTTATCCTTTATTATTTCAATGATTATTACCCTGATCATAGCAACCATCACAACAAGCGCTCTTTCAATAAGGGCAGCACGGAAGAATCCGGTAAATACAGTGATGAGGGAATAAATCGCGGATTTAAATATTATCTTTGATAATTCAACCCTTTACTAAATTTGATAATTCATATCCTTTGTGAATCCTTTGTGTAATCCTTTGTGCGACTTTGTGGTAAAAATTTTTTTACCACGAAGGGACACAAAGGTTATCACAAAGTAACACAAAGTAATATAATAAATTAAGAATATATATGAATTTAACAGACTAAATAATGGACCGGAGAAAATTCTTCAGGGATAGTACCTATTCAGCTGCCGGAATTATAGTTGGCAGCAAAATTTCAGAACCAGATACAAAAGACATATCATCACCATCCTCATACAATATAATGAAAGAGGTGATGAAATACAGGAAAATTGACGCTCATGAGCATGTCGGGCTCGGAGGGACCGTTGAATCTCAGATCGATATTGCCGACAGGCTAAATATTGAAAAGCTGGTTATTTCAAAACCTATTCCCGACCTTTCAGGTACAATAAAAGCCACTCCAGATGAAGTAAGAAAATGCAACGATGTAGTGCTTGATGCAATGAAAAAACATCCCGGCCAATATCTTGGTCAGGTTTATGTCAATCCTGTTTATGGAAAAGAATCTCTTGAGGAAATAAACCGGTGTACCGGAGAGGGGATGGTTGGTCTTAAGGTATACTACCAGGTAAAGATCAGTGATCCGCTGTTTTATCCGGTAATTGAAAAAATGATAGATCTGAAAATGATTATCCTCATGCATGCAGTCACTGCAATCGGTTTTGCGGGCCACAGACCCAAATACGGGAATCAGCAGCCGAATGCATCGACAGCTGAGGATTTTATTGAAGCTGCAAAAAGATATCCGGAAGCAATGTTCCAGTATGCACATACCGGAGGGGGAGGGGACTGGGAATATACCTGCAAGGCTATTAAGGACTTTCCCAACATTTATGTGGATACTTCCGGAAGCAATAATGAAGGGAGTATGATCGATTTTGTGCTGAAATACCTGGGAGAGGACAGAATGTTCTTTGGCACTGATAATTCATATTACCAGGGTGTGGGAGTTATACTTTCTTCAGGGCTGAACGATATTCAGAAAAAGAAAATATTCTTCGATAATTATAATAATATACTCAGAAAATCGGGTAACAATGTTGATTGATATAAATGCCAATACAGGCCACTGGCCTTTTAATCAGACAAATTGTAATACCTGTGCCGGATTGCTTCAGCGTATGGACAGGTACGGGGTTGATATTTCCGTGGTAAGCAACATGAATGGTATCTTCTATAAAAATACACAGCCGGCCAATGAGGAGTTGTATGAGGAAGTGATGTCAGACAGGCGCTTCAGAAAAAGGTTCATTCCGTTCGGTATAATAAATCCGGTTTATGCCGGCTGGAAGGACGACCTTGAAATATGTATTAACAGCTTAGGCATGAAGGGTATAAGGTTATATCCGATGTATCATGATTATGAACTCACAGATCCCGCGCTTTTCGAACTTATAAAAATAGCAGGGGATAGAGGTATTGTCGTTGCATTCACTCTGAGAATGGCAGACAGCAGATGCCGTTCCTGGATTGATCTTAACAAAGAACATAGTCTCAGGGATTTTATACCGGTCATCAGAAGCTTTCCGGATACAAAGTTCTTCATACTTAACATAGCCAACGGAATACAGCTGAATGAAGAGGAGACCAGAATCGTCAGGGGATCGAAGGTCCTTTTTGATACATCCGGAAGGAATATCGGAAATGTGGCCGATATGATAAAGAAATACGGCAGCAATGTATTCTCACTGGGAACTCATTCTCCGATACTCGATTATCTTACCGGATTATTACGGATTGAATCACTGAGGCCGGCAGAGGCAGATTCTGCTGTGATGGAGTTATTAAGATCGGGTAATGCAAAAAGAATACTGGGCATTTAATCTACATAATTTACCGGATTGCTTTGTTTACCTTTGTGATGCCTTAGCGATCCTTTGTGGTTTAAAAAGTATTTTTGTTTAACCACAAAGGACACGAAGGAAAACACAAAGGGCACAAAGCTAGTGAATTATGAGTATTTATTAATTAAACCGAGAAGATATTTATTATGACAGCGAAAAAATTATTATCGGGCATTTTCATTTTGATACAGATTTTATCTGGCTGTAATAATAGCAGCAATTCAAAGGGTGACAGGGTGGATTTTTCAAAACCTGATCCGGATTTTGAGGTTGAGTTCGCTGATGTGGTCCCTGTGGTTCCTGAAGGCTTAAGGATATCCGTATTTGATATTGATGTAACGCCTCCGGTCGGGACCTGGCTTGCCTATGATTCGACCAGTAACACCTGGGATCTTGGTTTAAGGGCAAAGGGGATTGTTTTATTTGGTGCCGGAAAGCCTGTTGTTCTTTGTGCAGTCGACTGGATACGTATCTGTAATTCCGGCTATGACTCATTCTGCAGGTCTCTGGCAAATGCCGCCGGCACAACTCCGGACAGGGTATCGGTTCACACTATACATCAGCATGATGCACCCTGGTGTGACTTCGATATCGAAAAGATATTAGAGGGGGCAGGGGCAAAGCTTCAATGTTTCGATGGAGAATTTCACCGGCAGGCCATTACCAGGCTAGCTTTGAAAGTAAGGAATTCTCTTTATGAAACACAACCGGTGACACATATCGGACTTGGTTCGGCAGATGTTGAAAAGGTAGGGTCCAACCGCAGGATAATGGGAGCTGATGGCAAGCTGATGGCTCCCCGGTGGACTGCAACAAAAGACTCCGCACTGCGTGCCCAGCCTGAAGGACTGATTGATCCGGAAGTGTCTCTGGTAAGCTTCTGGAATAATGATACACCTCTCGCCGTTCTGAGTTATTATGCTTCACATCCTCAGAGTTATTACAGAACAGGAGTCGCAAATCCGGATTTTCCGGGTGTTGCAAGGTTCTTCAGACAGCTTGAGGTTCCTGATGCCCTGCATATTCATTTTACCGGTGCAGGAGCAAATGTGGGTGCAGGGAAATATAATGACGGATCACATCAGAACCGGCTTATCCTGGCTGAACGTCTGGCCGGTGGAATGAAAAAAGCATGGGAATCCACAAAACGCGAACCGGTCACAGCTGAATCGGTAAGATGGGATTTTGAATCTGTCGCACTTCCTGAAGCGGAACATCTGGCAAAGCTGGAAAGAAGACTGAAAGAGAATCAGGATACTGCAATGAACAGTTCGATAGCCATGAAACTTGCCTGGATTGAACGAAGCAGGTCGGGAATGAAAGTTGATGTGTCATGCCTTTCGATTGGCAATGCAAAGATACTTCATCTTCCCGGTGAATTATTCGTCGAATACCAGCTGGCAGCCAAATCTCAGCGCAGGGATCTTTTTGTTGCAATGGCAGCATATGGCGACAATGGCATGGGTTATATAGGTACAGCCTCAGCCTATGGGGAGGGTGGCTATGAAACCGGTGATCCGTCTCTTGTCGGACCCGGTTCGGAAAAGGTACTTATGGATGCAATAAACCGGCTGTTAAGCATCAGATAATATTACCAGCCGGGCTAAGAAGATTATCAGACAGAATTAAGCTTATCCCTGTTTACATAAACTTTCATAATAGCATTTACAAGGTCATCCATATCTGCAAGTGTTCCCAGCAGTGGCCCGGAAGCCCACAGCATAACCATATCCTCGCAGACTTTATCGCATTTCGGAAGATGAAGTTCTGAATTGAATTTCTTCAGACGCGAAGCTCCGTACATCTTTTTATATACAGGTAGTGTCTGGATGTGCTGTGTCCATGGCTCTTTATGTAGTCCGTTTGCTATATAGGGGCTGAGACTTATACCTTCAGATGCAACTGCTTTCAGGAATTTATCACGGGGAGCACCATTGAAGTGTTCCTTTTTATAGGACCACGAATACAGGTAAAACGATCCTGCAGTGGTTCCCGGATAAAGTTTCTGTGGGACAAGTCCCGGACATTCCTTGAGATGCTCAGTGAGGTACTTTGCATTCCTGTTGCGGATATAATGGCGATCCATAACTCCAGGCAGCTGCCCCAGCAGACAGGCAGCTTCAAATTCATCCATACGGTATTTTGATCCTATAGTTTCCGTTCGTCCTCTTCTGGATGTGCCGTGGTTATGTACAGTGTAACACTTATCCATCAACTCCTCATTATCACTGACTATTCCTCCACCTTCCCCGCAGGAAAGTACCTTGCTTGTCTGAAAGCTGAAGCATCCCACATCGCCTATCAGACCTGCTTTCTTGCCCTGATATTCCGCAAAGTGAGCCTGTGCTGAATCTTCAATAACCTTTAAATTGTATTTTTTTGCCAGTTCCATAAATCGTTCCATATTACAGGGCTGACCCATCATGTGAACAGGCATAAGGACTTTGGTTCTCCTGGTGATCCTTCTTTCCGCGTCGTCAGGGTCAATCTGAAACGATTCGGGATCGAGATCTGCCAGAACGGGAAGTGCACGGCTTACCAGAATTGATGCAATTGTCCCGGGATCTGTATAGGGTGATGTGATCACTTCATCGCCCGGACCAACGCCAAGAGCTTCCACACAGGTATTCAGCGACTGTGTGCCCGATCCGGTCGCAACGCTGGACTTTATTCCCATCAGACCTGCAAATTCTTTCTCAAATCTTGCCACTTTGTTGTCGGACGAATCGATCCTGCACCATATACCGCGGCGTGCCGTATCTACGATCTCCTGGATGACCTTTTCATCCACATACGGCCATTTGGGCCATACCTTGGCAGCAGCAGCCGGTGTCCCTCCAAGGATCGCGAGCTTATCGGAGCTGCTGCTGATAAAGGTTATGTCACTGAACGGAACAGAGCCTGCGGCAACAGCCGCAACCGAACCGGCAGATGCTGTGGCAATAAATTTCCTCCTGGTTAATTTCTTCATTTCATTAATTATTTAAATAGACAAGCCTTGTTTCAGTTTATTATTAGTTTTCCTGAATGCAGTAATTCTGTACCACTTTTAAGCTGGTAAAAATAGATACCCTGACCCAGGGATCCTGTATGGATAGTCGATTCTGAACTATTTATTATGGACACCTTCACTATTTCTCCATAAGTATTGATGAAGTATAAATATAAATTCTCAGGAAGTAAATTCCCTGATATTTCAACAGACAAATTATCTTTTCCGGGATTTGGATAAATCTTGAATTTATTAATGTCCACTTTGTTTTCCGTGACTGCTGTCGTACCAGTGAATTTAAGTATTGTTCCTGAATAGCCTACTGCATAGCCTGTTGTGGCTACCGGGAAATGGACACTATTCAGATCTTTAATAGTAGGCGAAATCATTGGATTCCATATAGCACCGCCATCAGAAGTATTAAGAATAATACCCGTGGCTCCGACTGCATAACCTGTGTTTGCATCTGTAAAAAACACAGATTTCAGTTCTCTACCACTTCCGGTATAGACTTCATTCCAATTAACTCCTCCATCTAATGTTTTGTAAATCTTTCGTATACTATTGTTGCCACCAACTGCAATTCCATCAGAAGCAGTTATAAAATAAACTGAATATAAATTAACTTCTGACGGATTAAAAATGTTTGTCCATATTGTTCCACCGTTGGTGGTTTTATAGATTCCTTTGCCACCATTAAAACCTGCAACATAACAGGTATTTGCATCCGTACAATAAATTGAATTGCAACCTGTATCTGATGAAGTTCCACCTTCGGATATTGTCCATGATAATCCTGAGTTAGTGGTATGTACCATATAATGTTTATTGGTGTTTGTATTCCACGCTGTTGCATAACCAACTGTTGTATTATAAAAATATATATTATTCAAAAAAACAGTTGAACCCAAACCCAGATTATATGGTGTCCAGCTTAATCCACCATTGATAGTTTTAGAGATCTTATCAGTGCCAGAGATATATCCTGTATTAGTATCCGTAAAACAAATTGAGATCGGATGTTCAGCTAATAATGATGGTGATGCAGCATTCCAGTCAATACCTCCATTTATTGTTTTGAGAGCCCAGTAATTTAAAGTCTGTCCATTAAGACCAATAATGTATCCATTATTTGAATCAATAAAAAAAACATCCCAAAATAGATCCGTGGTTGAGGACTGGTTCAGAGCTGTCCATTGTGCTAATGAACTTTTAGGAATTGTATTGAATATTAATATAATGAGTAGTATAGTTAGTGGATATTTTGCTTTCATGTCTAATCAGTAATAGTTTAAAGCTTTTTTAATATTGATTCATATTCTTATCAGATTTAAATCTTTTTGAGTAAATTGGAAGTATAAAGTTAAGCGATTCTGTGACAAATTATTAATTTTAAGAGTACAAATATTTTACAATTATGTAAATGCCTATTTGGATAAAACGTATGTATATGAAATTTCGACTTTCAAAAATCAGAATTCTCTCGGTTATTGCGATCATCTCATTGATTTTTATTAATTGTAATCATGTCCATTTAAAGGATAAACATAAATCAGAGAAGATCAATAAGCTTACCGGGATTGAGAAAAGGCATGGCTGGAAGCTGCTTTTTGACGGAAAAACATTCAATGGCTGGAGAGGGCTGGGAAGAGATCATGTGCCCCTGGGATTATGGGTGATTGAAAACGGCATGATCAAAAAAGTCGATACGGGTAATATGAAAAACCTTCCCGATGGTCGTCCCCTTGAAGGAGGAGACCTTATGACCATCAATACTTATGAAAATTTTGAACTTGTTTTCGAGTGGAAACTGAATAAAGCAGGTAACAGCGGACTGAAATATAATGTATCCGAAGAAATGTCGCAGAAATATGGTTCACAGTTCTCGGCCCTGGGTTTTGAATACCAGTTGCTGGATGACGGTGATGAATCCTATAAAGGTAAGCTGAAACCATCCCAGTTCACCGGATCACTTTATGACCTTATCCCTGCAAAAAATGTATCTCCAAGGCCGGTCGGGGAATTTAATACCAGCAGGATAATTGTTAACGGAAACCATGCCGAGCACTGGCTGAATGGTATTAAGGTGCTTGAATATAATTTCGGATCGGAAGAACTGGAGGAAGCTTACAGGGACAGTAAATTCAACAAAATACCCGGGTTTATCGATAAGCGCAGGGCTCATATTGTCCTGCAGAACCATAATGATGAATCGTGGTTCAGAAATATCAGGATAAGAGAATTTGACGGCAAGTAGGAGGGGATTGATAATTAAGCATATAGTCGTTTTTTTCTGTGAGAGTTTTTCATTTTAAGGGGAAACGTTTGATTAATTGTTAACAAATATGTTGATACTTTGTTATTCATAATAATTATAAATAATAACTTCGCCACCAGAAAGCATTATCAATTTAATTACAATAAATCATGAAAGCTAAAAGTGAAAGTACAGCTAAAAAAACCAAAAAAGTGTCTGCAGAAAGCAAGAAGACCATTGCCAGGACGACCGTTAAAAAAGCTGTAAAAAAGGCAGCCGGCGCGAGTGAAAATGATATACGTGTAAAGGCAGAAGAACTTTACAGGGAAAGGATTGCAAAGAATATTCCAGGGACACAGGAAGGTGACTGGCTGGCAGCTGAAAAGATGCTGAGAGGATTAAAATAATCCGTTACTGTTCAAAATATTCAGGTTTATAACATTTTATAGTTTTATTTGACAAAGCTGCCGTTTTTGGGTTACGGCAGCTTTGTTATTTTTATCCGGTTCTTCATCTGAAATTCATTATCGGGATTATATATTGGCTTCCGGTTAACAAATCTAATTTCAATTATGAATTGTATTATAGTCGGAGACCAGCCAGGAAGCAATCATCTTGAAGGTTATGTTACAAGATGTTCGTCACTGAATCTTATTGGCAAGTTTAATGATCCAGAATCGGCTGTTCACAGCTTGTCGGGGCAGGGTAATATTGGACTTGCTTTCATCGATATTATGTCAACAGGCGTGGAAAGCCTTGATCTTTTTGACGGGCTCAGCAATCCTCCCGGTGTAATAGTTGTTTCCTCCACGGGAATGTATGCCAGGACTGCTTTCGATCATAATGTTGTTGATTATCTCATCAAACCACTTGATTATTCAAGATTTACAAGGGCTGTTGACAGATCCCTCAGGCTTTTCCAGCATAAATCTTCTGCCCGTAACGAGAACAGGGAGGTATTCGTTAAGAAAGAATCGACTCTTGTGAAGTTAAAAATGACCGATATAGTGTATATCGAAGCACTTGAAAATTATGTTACTGTTGTTACGGCAGACAAGAAATATACATTTCTTTTTACCATGAAAGGTATAGAGAACCAGGTCCCTTCAGATGTTTTTATCAGGATACACAGATCATTCATCATCAATAAAAAGATGATAAGGACTATTTATGAAAATTCAGTCGATTTGAATGTGGGTCATTATGTTAAGAACTTTCCGCTTGGCAAGTCTTTCAAAGCAAATCTGATGAATGATATCACGATTGTAGATAAAAAGGCGATGCTTTTCCAGAGTCAGTTCACTGCTCCTGAGTTTGCATATAATTATTATGATTACAGGTAAATGAGTGTGCTCCCGGTTTAAATGAATACCAGGGCATCCTTGATCACTTCGCTGTTGTTGGTGCCATATAACTTGATACCTACACAGGGTGTGGCGTCCTGAAGTATATCCCTGACCGGTATCAGCGCATCCCTTATATCTTCTATATCGTTCATATCATCATACTCCTCAAGCGGCATGTAGAGATGAACATACAGAATGAATTCGGGATCATTTATTTTTTTGAGGACAGCCATTATCCTCGACAGCCACATCATTGATGCAGTATTGAAATACTCAAGATTAAGTCTCAGATTAGTTATAGGCCTTGCATTAAGTATATACTCTTTTACCCAGTTCAAGACGGGTTCATATATTTTGGCAGCATTTTCAGGAATTGACCTTCCCGATAGTATAAGCTCTCCTGAAAGCTGGTTAAGGTCAATCTGGGGAGTTTTTGGAGTTTGTTCGACTGTATAGTTGCTAAGTGCCATTTCAGAAATTTATACTATGGAAAATACCTGACAATACCAGATTCAAAATTACTTCATAGTGTGGTAAGTGGAAAAACTTTAGTCAAATACTATTGAACAATAATCAATAAAATAAGCATTTTATCAACAAATTACATAAACAGAGGCAATGCAGGACTATATTTTTACAAGATCAGGGTAACAGCGGGGAATTTAAATTTCTTTTTTTTCCCATGTTCCTTTAACAAATTTTTAACTTCCCGTCGTTTTTATTTTTCTTTGTTTTGAAATAATTTCAGCCGTTTTTTCAAATCTGCTTATCAAATAAACTGAATGTTATATGGATATTGTGATCGAAAATCTTACAAAGAGATACGGTGTTCAGAAAGCCGTCGACAATATCTCGCTGAAGGTGGCAACAGGTGAGATACTTGGATTCCTTGGACCGAACGGTGCAGGGAAGACAACAACCATGAAGATAATCACCAGTTTTATTGCTGCCGATGAAGGCGAGGTCTATATCGGAGGAAAATCATTGAAAGACGATCCTCTCGAAATCAAAAGACACATAGGATACCTGCCTGAGAACAATCCTCTTTACCAGGATATGCCTGTTATTGATTATCTGGAATTCTGTGCCTTGATCAATAATGTTGAAAAACACAAAGTACAGGGCAGAATTGCAGAGATGGTACGGATCACCGGACTGAACAGCGAAAAGCACAAAAAGATCTCCCAGTTGTCGAAGGGTTACAGACAAAGAGTTGGACTGGCTCAGGCCATGATCCATGATCCGCAAATACTTATCCTTGATGAACCGACATCCGGGCTCGATCCTAATCAGATCGCGGAAATCCGAAAGCTGATCCGTGAACTGGGACGAGAAAAAACAGTTATTCTCAGCACACACATCCTGCCTGAAGTTGAGGCTACATGTGACAGGATATTCATTATAAACAAGGGAAAGCTTGTTGCTGACGGTACTGCGGAAAGCCTCAGGAAAAAAGCACAGGGAACCGATATCCTGAGGGTCAGGATTGAAGATGGTGATATTAACCAGATATACAAAGCCCTGCAATCGCTGAAAGCAGTTACAATGGTCGACTTTGCCGACCGTCAGATGAACCGCTTCGATGTTCACTGTAAAAGTGAAGAGGTAAAACGCGAAATATTCAGACTATGTGTCGATAAAAACTGGGTACTTACCGAAATAACTCCTTTTGAAACAAAACTGGAAGATATCTTCCGTGAACTGACTATGAATTAATTCTGTACAATCATGAAAACAATCTGGATAATAACAAAACGGGAGCTGAATTCATATTTTGATTCGCTTATAGCAATTATAATGATAGTATTATTCCTGGGCTTCAGCGGATTTTTTACATGGATATCAGGCTCGGATATCTTTCTTATCGGACAGGCCACACTGAGACCCTTTTTCGGAATCGCTTACTGGACTCTTTTCTTTTTTATACCGGCTCTCACAATGAGAACCTTTGCTGAAGAAAATAAGAGCGGTACAATTGAAATGCTTCTTACCAAACCGGTTACCGACCGTCAGGTCATACTTGGAAAATACCTGGCTACAATAATTCTTGTTACGATCGCCCTTGCTCTTACGATCCCTTATGTGATCACAGTATCCAAAATAGGGAACCTTGATGCAGGCGGAACTGTCTGCGGATATCTGGCACTTCTCCTTATCAGTGCAGCATATGCCAGTATCGGACTTTTCACAAGCAGTATCACATCAAACCAGATCGTAGCTTTTCTTTCAGCCTTGTTTATCGGACTTTTCTTCCATATAATCTTCCAGATAATTGCCAGCGGAATGAAAGGATTCCTTGGACAGGTTGTGAATTATCTCAGCACAACGGTTCATTTTGAAAGCCTTGCCCGGGGTGTACTCGATTCCAAGGATATTATCTATTTCGGATCAATAATATTCATGGGATTATTCCTTACGGAAGTATCATTATCGAAGAGAAATGCATATAACTAAGCGGTTTCAGTCAATGTAAACTTATTTTAGAATTATAGTAATGAAGACAGCAAAAATAACTTCCACAATAATTCTGATTACAGCGATTGTGATCATAATTAACATTTTGTCAAAAAGTTACAATTTCAGACTTGATTTTACAGAAGGGAAAGAATACACTTTAAGTAAAGCAACACGTAATATTCTTAAAGAGCTAGACAAGCCTGTTACAGTCACTGCTTATTTTTCAAAAGATCTCCCTCCGAATATTAGCAATGTTTCCGATAACCTTAAAGATATGCTTATTGAATACGGAAACAGATCAGACGGCATGGTCGTATTTACATTTGTTAATCCAAATGAGAAGGAGGAACTGGAGCAGGAAGCCATGAAGAA
The DNA here is from genome assembly GCA_964421975.1 of uncultured Rikenellaceae bacterium. Classification (GTDB taxonomy): domain Bacteria; phylum Bacteroidota; class Bacteroidia; order Bacteroidales; family VadinHA17; genus LD21. Next base: position 34,810 of record CAYQZL010000005.1, on the reverse strand, counting down.
TGGCATTCAGCCGGTAATGATTAATGTCAGGGAAAAGGACCAGGTAAAGCAGCAAAAAGCATATATCGGAGCAGTAGTTTCTATAGGAGAGGAGAAAGAGACTATCCCTTTCTTTCAACCCGGAGCTGCTATGGAATATGCCCTATCCACCGCCATTAAGAAATTATCGGTTGTAGATAAGCCGGCAATAGCATTGATACAGGGACATGGAGAACCACCGGTAAGCGAAATGGCACAGGTCTATACCGAGCTGAGCATACTGTATAATGTTGAACCCTTCAGCATGACAGATACAACAACTATTCCGGACAGGTATAGTACCATTGCCATTGTCCGGCCTGCCGATACACTCAACCAGAACCACCTGGATCAGCTGGACAGCTTCCTGGCCAGGGGAGGGAACATCTTCCTGGCACTTAACCGTGTTGAAGGAGATTTCTCAACTGCAACGGGAAGGGCCATGACAACAGGATTGGAAGAATGGCTCATGCAGAAAGGATTAAACATTTCCGACAATTTCGTTATAGATGCAAGCTGCGGTGCTGTGACTGTTCAGCAACAGCAGAGCAATTTCATTATGACTACCCAGATTTCATTTCCTTATTTTCCGATAATATCAAAATTTGCAGATAACCCTGTTACAAGGGGACTTGAATCCGTAGTGCTTCAGTTTGCCAGTCCCATTGCATTTGCCGGGGATACTACCAGAAAATTCACTCCTCTGGCATTCACATCCGGACAATCGGGAACAGCCAGAGCACCTCTCTATTTTGATGTCCAGAGACAGTGGACGGAAAATGATTTTCCCATGTCAGCCATTCCGGTTGCAGGGATCCTGGAGGGAAAACTTTCCGGTGATGCAATATCGAGAATAGTTATAATATCTGACGGTGATTTTGCGGTAAGCGGAGGTCGTGGCCAGCAACTTCCCCAGGATAATGTAAGCCTTATGGTAAACTCCATCGACTGGCTTTCGGACGACACAGGACTGATAGATCTCCGGACAAAGGAAGTAACATCAAGGCCGGTAAAAGAAATGCCCGACCGCACCAGAAGCTTCCTCAAATGGTTTAATTTCCTTTTGCCTATAGTTCTTATAATCATTTATGAACTGATAAGGATGCAGATCAACCGTAATAAAAGAATTAAAAGAATGGAGGTAAACTATGAGTAAAAGATTCGACAACAGGAAGCTGTTGATAATCCTGGCGGGATTGATTGTATTGCTTTTGCTTACTGTAATTGTAAGAATACCCCGTGAAAGGTCGACACTGAAAGGCACTCTTGTAGAATTCGATACGGCTTCCGTGGGTGGGATAGAGATAACACCGAAATCAGGATCCTCTGAACCTTTCAGTTTCAGACGTGACAATGACAAATGGGACATTGTCAGGGGTGATATAGTCGCTGTACCCATACAGGGAGCTGTGAAAAACATCATGTCCGAAATACTGGCCATTAAGCCCCGTTCACTGGCTGCAGTGGGAGAATCAAAATGGAAAGAGTATGAACTAACCGACAGCCTTGCCACAAGAGTGAAAATTACTAACAGTAAAGGGAAGGAACTTGCCGGACTGCTTATAGGCAGGTTCTCTTACAGGCAAACAGGCGATCCTTACGGAGGATATGGCGGAAATAATATTGAGGGAACAACTTATGTCCGCCTTGACGGGGAAAAAGAAATATATGCTGTGGATGGTTTTCTTGCATTTACTTTCAGCGGCGGATTCAATGACTGGCGGGATAAAACATTCGTCAGGTGCAATAGTGATGACATAACAAAAATTACTTTCACACTGCCGGCAGACAGCAGTTACATTCTCATGAAGAGAGATTCACTGTGGTTTGCGGCAAATCAGAAAACCGATTCAGCAAAAACTGCAAATTATCTGAATTCGATCAGCCTGGTCGATGGACAGGAATTCGCTGATGGTTATAAACCAGCCTCTTTTCCTTCATACCAGATAGTTATTGAGGGGAATAACCTTCTGAATATAACAGTTAAATGTTTTAAAGGAGAAGGAGACAGCCTTATCCTTAATTCGAGCCTTAATCCTGAGGTTTATTATATAACCAGGCGTGAAGGAATTTTTGCGGAACTGTTCAAACCCCTGAACCATTTCTTCTGAGAGTATAAATCTTCAGGATTTCAATCATAGTAATAATGTTCCGGACCGCTGTGCCGGCAGGTACTATTATTAATAATTCAATTAAATTTTTTTAGTAAATTGTGCATCTGAATTTTTATGCATAAATCATGAGAAGAACATTATTACTGCTTTTTCTTCTGGCATTTTGTACCATTACAAATGCCCAGATGCGGGCAGGGGTTGCGAGGAAATCAATTACCCCGGAGCTGCCTGTATGGCTGTCAGGCTATGCAAGCCGTGATAAACCATCCACTGAGGTTCTTCACGATCTCTGGGCAAAGGCGCTTGTTATAGAAGAAAACAGCAAAAACCGGGTAATAATTGTAACCACAGATATACTGGGTCTGTCACATGACATTTCAGAAGAGGTCGCAAGGAGAATAATGAATAATCATGGGATTGATCGTTCCCAGCTTCTTCTCAATTCGTCTCATACACACTCCGGTCCGGTTATCTGGCCTGCATTAAGTGTAATTTTCGATTTCAATCCCGAAGACCAGAAAGCTGCAATGAGATACGCTGAAAAGCTTACAGGAAATATTGTGGAAGTGGTAAATATGGCTTTTGCAGCCATGGAACCGGTACAATTATCATACGGTTGCGGAAATGCCGGATTTGCAGTAAACCGCCGTCAGCCCACTGAAAAAGGTGTAGTCATAGGGATCAATCCGGACGGACCCGTCGATCATGATGTTCCTGTTCTGAAAACAACTGATATGAATGGCAATGTTAAGGCAATCCTTTTTGGATATACATGCCATAACACAACTTCCCGATCATTCCTTGTCAACGGTGATTATGCCGGTTTTGCACAGATAGAGGTGGAAAAATACTATCCCGGAGCAGTTGCAATGTATATGGCCGGATGCGGCGCAGACCAGAATCCCAGTCCGAGAGGCACGGTGGAACTAGCAGCAGAACACGGTAAAACACTTGCAGATGCTGTGAAGAAGGCAATTGAAAGCGAATTGAAACCTGTGGGACCTCCTGTCCGTACAAGCTATACCGTGACCGAACTGCAGTTCCGGCCTTTTGATCCGGAAATATACAGGAAAGAAATGAAAGAAGGGGATGTTTATATGCAAAGGCGGGCAAAACTAATGCTGGAAGCATATAATAAAGGATGGGATATGACCTCTTATAAATATCCTGTTCAGTCGGTAAGATTCGGTAAGGACTTTACCATCCTTGCATTGACAGGAGAGGTTGTAATCGATTATGCAATTGCTGCTAAAAAGACATTTCCCCGTGAAAATTTATTTGTAGCCGGATATTGTAATGAAGTTCAGTGTTATATTCCTTCGGAGAGAATCATAAAAGAGGGAGGATATGAACCCGAAAGCAGTATGATATATTACGGTTTCCCGGGTCCGTTTACAGATGATGTTGAAGATAAAATTATGGTTGCTGTCGCTCAGGTACTCAAACGTACCGGGGCAAAGCGTTGATACTTTCTTTTTTTGAACATTTTTCCGGATCATTCTGTTAATGAAATATGTTGAATTTAAATCAATCGTAATGAAAAAAATTTTTATTGTACTTACTCTGGTCCTGGGTATGGCAGCTTATGTCGCAGCACAGGATTACAATACCGGTATAGGATTCAGGGGAGGTCTGTTCAATGGTCTGACGGTTAAACATTTTGTCAGCCAGAAAAGTGCCGTCGAGGTCCTTCTTGCAACACGATACAAAGGATTTGAGGTTACCGGCTTGTATGAGATCCATAATCCTCTTGCCGACGTTAACCGTCTGAAATGGTATTATGGCGTGGGCGGTCATCTTGGATTTTATGACGGAGACAATACAAACTGGGACGATGATGAGGGTAATTATGTGTCCCTTGGTGTTGACCTGATACTCGGACTTGAATACAGTTTTGATAAAGTACCGGTCAATCTGAGCCTTGACTGGAAGCCTGAGTTTAATTTTGCAGGTTATTCAAAGTTCATAGGAGATGGAGCCGCAATCTCAGTGAGGTTCATTTTCTGAACCAATCCATAATTAATTATCTACGTATTAAAAAACGTATTAAAAAACGTATTTTAATACGTTTTTTTTTGTTCAGACTTTCATATCCCTTAAATAAGGTAAAGGATTTTTTCAGATTAATCAGAAATATTTCTTTCAATTCAACCCTAATTATTAATTTTAGATTGATTTACCAAACTCAATCTAACTGCATAGAATATGAAGAAAAATCTGACAATTCTGGTCCTTTTCTGCCTTATGCCTTTAATTGCATTATCGCAGAACAGATTTAACGGTCTTGATCTTAATATGGGGAATCTTTACAGGCTTTCCGATGCAAAGAGCCGTTCGATCAGTCCTGAAAACTTTACCGGAGAGAAGGGTAAAGCTGGTATGGCAAATCCTGCTGACAAGGATAAGCCCAATGTGGCCAATGCACACAATGCTGCACGCGATCTGGGGCAGGGATGGAAAGTAAATCCTTATGTAAGGATACAGCCCGGAGAAACTTTCACAATGGCTGAAATTGACGGACCTGGTGCGATACAGCATATCTGGATGACACCTGCCGGGAAATGGCGTTATTGTATTTTCCGTATATACTGGGATAATGAAACAGAACCTTCCGTGGAGTGTCCTGTGGGTGATTTCTTTGCCATGGGCTGGGGAAGTTATGCACATCTGGCATCCCTTGCTGTTTGTGTCAATCCTGGAAGTGCTTTTAACTGTTATTGGACCATGCCATTCAGGAAGAAATGCAAAATTACAATGGAAAATACAGGTGATGCTGATCAGCTGACACTGTATTACCAGATCGATTACACACTTACCGATGTACCCGCCGATGCCGGTTATTTTCATGCACAGTTCCGCAGGACCAATCCAAATGTTACTTCTGATTATACTATCGTTGACGGTATAAAAGGAAAG
>CAYQZL010000005.1:0-29752 GCA_964421975.1 uncultured Rikenellaceae bacterium | reverse complement strand
AGCGGTGACTGGAGTTCAGACGTGTGCTCTTCCGATCTGGGTGTATACCTGGCATGGGGAGTATTTAATAACGGATGGTGGGGAGAAGGCGAAATTAAATTCTTTATCGATGGCGATACAAAATTCCCGACAATCTGTGGTACCGGAACAGAAGATTACTTCTGTGGCTCATATGATTTTGACACAAGGAAAAAGAATGCCGCCGGAGTTGAAGAGGTTAATTATACGGAATTCTCCACTCCATATACCGGATTGCATCAGGTTATCAGAGGTGATGGACATTATGCCGTTATGCAGCGCTTCGGAATGTATCGCTGGCACATCATGGATCCCGTACGCTTTGACAAGGACCTGAAAGTTACTATCCAGGATCTCGGATGGAGGCAGGGAGGAAGATATCTTGCACAGAAATCGGATATTGCATCGGTATGCTACTGGTATCAGACGGAACCGCATGCAAAATTCCCGGCAATACCTGGATGGAGAGAGCTTGAAGTATATTAATTACCGGCAAAAATCATTTATCAGTTATTCAATATTTTAAAACAATACAGATGGAAAATAAAAGACAATCGGAAGAGAATGCCCGTAAAGAGATAGGGCGACGCAAATTCATTACAAATGCCACACTGGCAACGATCGGAACAATCGGGGCAGCCGGCATTATCTCATCTTGCAGCAGGAAACCGGAAGAAAAATTACCTGTACTGCTGAATGAAGCTCCTGACGGCAAAGTACTTAAAGCCGGACTAATAGGTTGCGGAGGAAGAGGCACCGGTGCTGCCGTCAATTTTCTCGATGCAGGCCCGAATCTTCAGATCACTGCCCTGGGTGATATATTTCAGGATAAGATCGACAACTGCAGGGAACAGCTTAGAAAGCAAAAAAATGTGGAAATTCCCGATGACAAATGTTTTGTGGGATTTGACAGCTATCAGAAAGTTATCGATTCGGGTGTTGACCTGGTTCTGCTTTGTACTCCTCCTCATTTCAGACCGGCTCATATTGAAGCTGCTGTAAATGCTGATAAACATATTTTCCTTGAAAAACCCTGTGCAGTGGATCCTGTAGGTGCAAGGTCGGTTCTCGTTTCTGTCGAAAAGGCAAAGCAGAAAGGTCTGTGCATGGTAAGCGGAACCATTTACAGGGTTTCAAAAGATTACATGGAAACGAAAAGGAGGGTGATGAACGGCGAGATTGGCGAAATAGTAAGCGCTCATGTGATAAGGAACGGCGGATCTCTTTGGGTCAGAACACGACAACCCGCCTGGACCGACATGGAGTACCATCTCCGCAACTGGGGCAACTTCTGCTGGCTTTCCGGCGATCATATCGTTGAACAATTTATCCACCAGGTCGATCTTATGAACTGGTACCTGGATAAAAATCCTGTAAAGGCAATAGGCTGGGGCGGACGCCAGAGAAGGGTAACGGGTGACCAGTATGATTTCTTCAGCATAGAATATATCTACGATAACGGAATGCATACACATTGTGCAGCCAGACAGATATCAGGCTGTTCAAACCTTACAAAGGTACAGATTGTCGGTACAGAAGGATATGCGGATGCTAAAGGGACCCTGTATAATCTGAAGGGAGAAGAGATATGGAAATACCCCGCACCGGAAAAAGATGACCCTGATCAGACATGGGCAGTTAAAGATCCATTTGTACAGGAACATATAAATCTTGTTACCGGGATACGGACAGGTAATGTTGTCAATGATGCAGAAGCCCAGGTTATGTCAACCCTTGTTACCATTATGGGAAGAATGTCGGCATATACGGGCAAGGATGTTACATGGGAAGAGCTGATGAATTCAGATATGCGTCTTGGCCCGACAAACTATGAATTCGGACCGGTTGAGGGCATACCGGAGGTAATCCCTGTAATTGGTATAGAACCTAAGATATCTTAATCGTACAAATCAAGTATCCATGAACAGACGTCAGTTTACAAAGCGATCAATCCTGTTTTCGGCTCTGACATCACTTAAACCAATCCCGTGTTTTTTCGAATTACCTCCTTTAAGAAGTATTAAAAAAGGTATTATGTGGGGAAGCAACGGAGTAGGAACAAGCATTGCCGAAAAATTCCTGTCAGCAAAAGCTGCAGGTTTCGATGGTATCGAGGCAATGAGCCATCTAGACAGGGATGAAGTCCTTAAAGCCATGAAAGAAACGGGATTGCCGGTTCCAAGTGTCTGCGGTGCCATGCACTGGAAATATCTCCTGTCAGATCCCGATCCGCAGGTACGCGAAAAAGGTGTTGAGGCTCTCAAGGTTTCAATTGAGGATGCTAAAGCATTCGGTGCAGATACAGTTTTGCTTGTTCCAGGCAGGGTAACGGATACGGTATCATATGATGATTGCTGGAACAGGTCGATGGAAGAGATCAAAAAAGCGCTTCCTCTGGCCGAAAAACTCAACATCAGGATCGCAATAGAGAATGTGTGGAACAATTTTCTTCTGAGCCCCATTGAAGCTGCAAATTATGTCGATCAGTTCCACTCTCATGCTGTAGGATTTTATTTTGATTGCGGCAATATCCTGGCTTATGGCTGGCCCGAACAATGGATAAGAATACTCGGAAAGAGAATAGCAAAAGTCCATATAAAGGAATACAGCAGGAAGATCGCTGATACCCAGGGTAAATCGGCCGGTTTTAAAGTGAATCTCCGGGAAGGTGATGTCAACTGGCCCGAAGTGATGAAAGCCCTCGATGAGATCGGTTATCATGACTGGGCCACAATAGAGCAGCCGGGTGGCAATACTCCTGAAGGACTGAAGGATCTCTGTGACAGACTGAAGTTGATTATCCAAAGTTGATATTATCATCTTTAAGAACTTTCACAGAGGAAATCCGGAGGTTCACAGAACTACACAGAGTTCTCTGTGGACCTCTGTGTAGTCTCTGTAGAGCTCTGTGTAATGTTTTTATTCTTTCCGAAATACTCTATTATGAAAAAGTTTATTATGATTTTCATTGTTCTTTTTATTATGACGAATTTATTTCTATCGTCATGTGATGAAAAGACTACTACGGCTGATAAGTCAGGACATGAATTCAACAATATGTATTCCGGAGAATATCTGAACCGGATCGCATTTCCGGTTGGAGGGATAGGCGCCGGAATGTTTTGTCTGGAGGGCACCGGAGCTATATCACATATGTCGGTCAGGAACCGTCCGGAAATATACAATGAACCCGTGATGTTCGCGGCAGTTGCGGTGAAAGGTATGGAAAACGGTGCAAAAGTCCTGGAAGGACAGGTGCCTGAGTGGAAGCATTTCGGGCAACCAGGATCCGGAAACGGATCCTCGGGAGCAACTTTCGGATTACCAAGATTCAGTGATGCAGGCTTTCTGAGCAGGTTCCCCTTTGCCATGATTGACCTCAAAGATGATGATATTCCCCTTGAAGTGTCAATCAAAGGCTGGAGCCCGTTTATACCAACGGATGCTGATAATTCAAGCCTGCCGCTTGGTGCTCTGGAATATACTTTCAGAAATACCGGGAATTCAAAAATACAGGGAGTCTTTTCATATAATTCGAGAAACTTCATGAAACAATCCGGCGGAAAAGCACGGATAAAACCAATTACCGGAGGATTCATTCTGTCAGAAGAAGGGACAGCTGAGAATCCTGAAAAACAGGGGGATTTTGCAATATTTACATCAGAAACCGGGACAATTGTTGATCATTGCTGGTTCAGGGGCGGATGGTGGGATCCTCTTACAATAACCTGGAATACAATTCTCAGAGGCGAAACAAGAAACACTGCACCGATGAGTACTGATGCACCGGGAGCTTCACTTTATGTCCCCTTCGAGCTGGATCCAAAGGGAACGAAAACAATAAGGCTCATGATGGCATGGTATGTCCCCAATACAAATCTGAAATACGGACAGGATTCTGATGAGCCTCTGGAAGAAGAATTCAGGGAACCCGGATGTTCCTGTGATGATCCCTTTTATAAACCATGGTATTCAGGAAAATTCTCATCAGTAAACGAACTGGCTGAATACTGGAAGACAAACTACAATGACCTGTACAGAAAATCAGAACTGTACAGTAATTCATTTTATAAGAGCACACTTCCTCCGGAAGTCATCGAAGCCATTGCCGCCAATCTTACAATACTGAAGTCTCCGACTGTCCTGCGTCAGCCCGACGGGAGACTGTGGAACTGGGAAGGATGCAGCGATAATTCAGGGTGCTGTGCGGGATCTTGCACCCATGTCTGGAATTATGCCCAGGCAATACCACACCTTTTTCCGCGGCTCGAACGTTCACTGCGTGAAACAGAATTCTATCCGAGCCAGGATAAGGAAGGACATCAGACATTCAGATCGGCTCTCCCGATAAGACCCGTTGCTACAACTTTTCATTCGGCTTCCGACGGACAGCTCGGGGGTATTATGAAAGTATACCGCGACTGGCATATCAGCGGTGATACAGAATGGCTCAGAATGATATTTCCGAAAGTCATTGAGAGTATGGATTATTGTATTCAGACATGGGATCCACGCTTAACAGGTACACTGGAAGAACCTCACCATAATACCTATGATATTGAATTCTGGGGCCCGGACGGAATGTGTAGCAGCTTTTATCTCGGAGCCCTGAAGGCTTTCTGCGAAATGGGTTCACAAACCGGAATGGATGTGTCAAAATACAAGGCTTTGTATGAGAAGGGTAAAATAGCGATGGAATCTGAACTGTACGATGGCGAATATTTTATTCAGAAAATCAGGTGGGAAGGCCTCAATTCTCCTGATCCTGTGAAAGCTTCAGAAGGATCATGGTCGTCGGAATATTCTGAAGAAGCCCGGGAATTGCTAAAGTCGGAAGGTCCTAAATATCAGTACGGGACGGGATGTCTTTCGGATGGTATTCTGGGGGCATGGATAGCCAGGGCATGCGGACTAGATGATATAATTGATCCGGAAAAAGTCAGAAGTCACCTGAATTCAGTTTTCAGGTATAATTTCAGAAAAGACCTGACCGATCATTCCAATCCGCAGCGACCATCTTTCGCTCTTGGTAAGGAAGGAGGTCTTCTGCTTTGCAGCTGGCCCAAGGGGGGAAAATTATCATTGCCTTTTGTGTACAGTGATGAGGTCTGGACCGGGATAGAGTACCAGGTGGCTACACATCTTATGATGATGGGAGAGGTGGAAAAGGGACTTGAGATAGTGAGGGCTGCCAGACAAAGGTATGACGGAAGGATAAGGAATCCTTTCAATGAATATGAGTGCGGTCACTGGTATGCCAGGGCAATGTCGAGCTATGCGATGCTGCAGGGACTTACGGGAGTCAGGTATGATGCTCTGACACAGACTATGTATATTGATTCACAAGTCGGGGATTTTACATCATTCATCTCAACCGCAACAGGATTTGGCAATGTCAAATTCGAAAAAGGCAAGGCAACGCTGGATGTTGTTTATGGAGATATTACTGTAAAAGAGTTTGTAGTTGATTAATTTAAAAGCAATTACACAAAGGAAATCAGGAGCCCACCTTCGCTATAGCTTCGGTGGGTGAAAGATGCACAGAGAAACACAGAGAAATTACCATACAAACCTCTGTGGATCTCAGTGGAACTCTCCCGATAAAATCGGGACAAGCTGTGTAAGTTCTTTTTAGTTTAACGTAACAGGAACTTCTGCACCTTTTCGTTCCGCGGAGAGGTAGCCGGCATATATTGTAGCGATTGTATCTGCTGCAAGCGTGCTGTTGCTTTCTACCGGATCATCGAACGCTGCTGCACGATAAAATGCTTCCATTTCATGCTGGTAACCTGTGAACCAGCTTTCGTCGGGAGATACCGATGACCAGCCTTGTTTTGTTTCAGTCTTTTCGACAATATAGACATCTTTAAAATGGTTCTCATCGGGAGTATAGGTCTGCATTGCATTATTCGGACTGATATTACATATTGTTCTGTGATTGTTCGTATTCAGTTCAATCCAGTTATGAACACCACCGAGTACCAGTTCACTTGCAAAAATATCTGCAAAGGTCCCGTCTCCGAAAACAACATGCATAAGGGCAAAGTCTTCAATGTCGGTGTAAGTGGTTCTGAGATGGCCATGATTTATATAATCGGACATCCTTGTTATTGCATGAGTCCGGGCTGTTATTGAAACCGGTCTTATCGCTTTTCCCGTTCTGCTGATACCTTCGACCTGTTTAAAATACAGAGCAGCTGATAAAGGATGACAGCCTTTACCGATCATGGAACCGCCTCCCGAAAATTTCCACCGGCCATAGGTCGGGGAATGAGATCCGGAATGAGATTCCTCTCCATGCATCCATAATATCTGTGCCTTTGTTTTGCAGAGCATGTCGCGTTCCTTCATAATAGCCGGTGCATAGATCCAGTTTTCTGCATACATTATTTTTCCTCTGCTGTTCCGTTCTGCTTCAAGCATCCTCCCTACACTTGAAAGGGCTTCCTGAAGGCCTTTTTCCCTTGAAAACCTGTCTCCGTTAAAACCATCGCTTCCGTCACCGAAATATCCTGTGAAAGGTTTTTCCACAATAACATGCCTGTCTTTTCTGAGTGCTGCAACAACTATGGTTTCATGTGTCGATGGTGGTGTACAGACATGAACAACATCAACATCATCAATCATTTCATCAATGCCCGGGTAGGCTTTAAGGTTCCGCGGAGCGGTAAATTGTTCAAGCTTTTCCCTGGTCGGAGAATAAGATCCTGAAATATCGACCTTTACACTGAAAACCCTGAGCAGTGCATCATAATGAAATTTTGCAGCGAATCCTGAACCTGCAATTCCGCATCGGATAACTTTTTTTTCCATAAGTGTAAAATAATCTTAATAAATATTTTTTATCAAGGATTACACGGAATTACAAGGAATTACACTGTTTAAATCGCCATTGTGTAACTCCATACTGCCCCTTTGTAACCCCATGTTTAAATTCTTATTTTCCGGAGTTGCTTACAAAAGCTATCTGTTTGCTGTCGGGTGACCATGACGGGACGTTGATGGTTCCCTGACCACCATAAAGCCACGCAATAACTTCCGGTTCACCTCCGTCAGCAGGCATTAATCTCAGCATGACCCTTTTATAAGAAGGATGGGAGTTCGGTTCAATATCGGCAGGGAATGAAATGAATGCTATCCATTTCCCGTCAGGGGAAATATGAGGGAACCAGTCATTATAGCTGTCGAAAGTCATCTGTTCCATGGCTGATCCGTCAGGTTTCATCCTCCAGATCTGCATTATTCCGTTAAGATTGCCGTTAAAGTAAATATATTTTCCGTCGGGAGAATATTCACATCCGTCAACATGCTGACCCTTTTCGATATTGGTCAGGGCAACCTCTTTTCCTCCTTTTATTGAATTCCTGTAGATATTATAGATGGGAATGTTATTCCGCTGTGCTACATAGATCACTTCCTTATTGTTCGGTTCCCATCCGTGCCAGTAGGAAGGTGTATTCTCAGTGACCATTTTCGGTTTACCTCCCTTAAGGGGAAGGACATAGACTGTTGATCCACCCCCGGGCAGTCCTTCACGCTGATGGCTTATTGCAAGCAGTTTGCCGTTGAATGATATACCATGGTCATTATTGTTGCGGTTGGCAAATCCGGTATTCAGAACTTCCGGTTCTCCTCCTGCAATGGGTATTTTATAAAGAAGTCCGTCCATATTGAAGAGGAGTCTTGATCCATCCGGCATCCAGTTGGGGGCTTCAAATCTACGTGGTTTTTCAAATATCACCATCCTTTTACCATCAAAAACATTCATAGTTTCAAGCCGGCAGCCCAGGTATCCTTCTTTCCCGGAATTATAATTATCACTTACAGGTCTGTCGATCCGTACATTCCAGATTGTAACTTCTTCGGCAACATCAGGATTGTGTGAACACACAAAGAGACCTGCAAGGATCTCATCGGGAAGATTGATCATTTCATACGATCCTATGTCTTCAAGAGGTTCCCCGGGGTGAGCGGCTCTCATAAAAATCAGTTTTCCTGAACGTTCAATCTGAAGGACCTCATAATTTGATCCTCTTGCAAAGACCTGGTCTTCAGGGTCCTTCATCTGAGCTCCCTTGTTATCCCTCCATTGAAGAAGTGTGAGCCCGTCACCATGAAGCGTGGCTGAGATATGCGGGGAATCTTCTGCTGTTGAGGATCTCAACATCCAGCCGGTTTTTCTGTGCGCTTCGACTCCTTTACCTTGAAATCTGAAATTCGCCGTGAGGATAAAATCACCTTTAATTTTATTGAAGAGATAGTGAAATTCATCCCTGTCAAACCAGATATTATAACCCGATCCTTTGATGGTATGACTCTGGTCAGTTTTATTATAGGTAGATGAGCCTTTACCGGCGGGGTTTCCGATATCGGCAGATAAGCTGAAGATCCCTGCGGAAGGTTCCTGTGCCTTTGCATTAATAATGTTGAGGCAGCAAAATAAAAGTATCAGGTTTTTCATCTTGTATATAGTCTTGGATTTATAAAAATACGGAATTTAAAGTTAATATTCCATGACTTGACAGATTATCATTTTGCAGTTCATCCGAAATAACAACCAGAAATAACATGCAGACTTCTTTAAAAAAATGTTAATGATCTGTAATCAGATAATTTAATTTGTTTAGATTTATATTCAGATTTAAACTCAGAATTACAATTTTATGAATGGTCAGATACTGGCAGGAATTTTATTAATTGCTGCAGGTGCATTTTCTGCAGGCAGTTTTGCTGTTCCGTTTGGAAAGATCAGAGGCTGGAAATGGGAAACATACTGGCTTATATATAGTATCGGCGCATATATTCTTTTTCCCCTGATTTCCTGCCTCATCTTTGCTCCGGGTTTTACGGGAATCATCGGTTCAACACCATTTAAAATCCTTTCAGCGGTATTTTTTCTGGGAGCTGTTTACGGAATAGGGAATCTTTCTTTCGGGCTGGCATTGCGCTATCTCGGCTTGTCACTTGGTTATTCCCTTTCTCTGGGTTTAATGCTTGCGATCGGTACCCTTATTCCTCCGGTGCTTGACGGACGGCTTCAGGAAATGATACAGAATTCCGGTGGAGGTCTCCTTATAATGGGAGTATTGGTCGCCGGGGTGGGAATTGCACTTTCAGCATGGTCGGGAATCTTAAAGGACAAAATCATTTCAGTCGAAAAGAAACAGGAAAGTATTAAGGAATTCAATCTTTTTAAAGGATTGTTTGCTGCCGGACTGGTGGGTATAGCAGGTTCGGCAATGTCCCTGGGATTTGAAAAGGGGACACCCATATCAGATCTGGCGGTCAGTCAGGGAGTTAACCCCCTGTTCTCAATGATGCCTGTAATGATAGTATTACTTCCGGGTACCCTGGTAACAACAATAATATGGTGCATTTACCTTGGAAGGAAGAACAGATCTTTGAAGGAGTATTGGAATGCGGGATCGGGGAAGGTACTGTCATATAATTATGTATTTGGATTCCTGGCAGGCTTTTTATGGTTCAGCCAGTTCATTGTTTACAGTATGGGAAAAAGCAAGATGGGCCCTTACACATTTACTTCCTGGGGGATCCTCATGGCATTGACGATCGGATTCTCAACAGTGTGGGGTTTGCTGCGCGGTGAGTGGAAAGGTGTTCCTGTTAAAGTGACAGTCTTAATGATATCCTCCCTGATAATCCTGATAATATCGTCTTTCATGATTGGGATCAGCGGCTCAATGTGATCGAAAATTGTTTCCCGTAATGGCTTTAAAATATGAAAAATTGAAAACAAAAATGACTTCACGTGAACGTGTCCTTGCAGCGATTAACCATCAGGAACCTGACCAGGTACCTGTTGATATGGGTTCCACTCCAAGTTCAGGAATTTCAGCAATAGCATACAGTAATCTCATAAAACATCTTGGGAAAGAGGATCTTCCGGTGCTTATTTATGATGTTGTTCAGCAGCTTGCACAACCTGATGATCAGATACTGGAACATTTCGGGATAGATGTGATAGATATAGGCAGAGCTTTCAATGACAGTAGTTCAGACTGGAAACCAACTTTACTGGCAAACGGGGCTCCCGCATATTATCCGGTATGGTTCAATCCGTCAGGTATGCCTGATGGATCATTTGTGACATATGATGATGACGGACGGAGGATATTATCGAAAATGCCGGTAGGAGCAACTTTTTTCGATCAGGCATATTTCCCTTATGTTGATGGTTATCCGGATTCATATAATGATCTTGATGCAGAGATGGGAAGGATAATGTGGGCGCGTGATGTTCACAGTCCCTGGGATCATGCCGGTGAACCGGATTTCTGGCAAAAACTAAGAGAGAAAACTCTTTTTCTCCGGAATAACACGGATAAAGCATTACTGATAGTTTGTGGATGCAACCTGTTTGAATGGGGCACTTTTCTGAGAAGAATTGACAATTTCCTGATGGATCTCCTTACAGATCCCTATAATGTCGAAAAACTGCTTGACCAGCTTATGATACGTCATCTTGCAACACTCGAAAAAGTATGCAATGCTGTCGGGGATATCGTAGATGTAATAAGGTTTGGAGATGACCTTGGCATGAATACAGGACCATTTATGGATGTGGAAACATACAGGAAACTGTTTAAACCGCGGCATAAGATCCTGTGCGATTATGTTAAAACCCACAGCAAAATGCACACTTTTATTCATTCATGCGGATCAATATCATTGCTGATGCCTGATATGATCGATGCCGGAATTGAAATTTTCAATCCTGTGCAGACCCGGACATATAATATGGAACCCGGATTCCTGAAGAGAGAATTCGGGAAAGATTGTACTTTCTGGGGCGGTGGAATTGAACCTGTGGGTATCCTTAATAATGGTACTGCTGAACAGATCCGTGATCAGGTACTGGAACGGCTTGAGATCTTTTCCCAGGGTGGCGGGTATGTATTCAATACCGTACATAATATTCTTCCGGATGTGCCGCCACAGAACATTATAACAATGTTTGATGCCGTTAAGGAATTTAATGGTAATTACAAAAGTTAAGGTAATGAGATACTATCATTATTGTCTTTTATTCTAATTATTAATAAATTAAAAAAGAAGAAAATGAAACGTTTCGGACAGATTATCGGAGTTGATCCGCAGAAATTTGAAGAGTATAAGAAATATCACGCAGCCGTCTGGCCTGATGTTCTGAAAATGATCAAAGAGTGCAATATCAACAATTATTCGATCTATCATAAGGATTCGATGCTGTTTGCATATTTTGAATATATTGGAAATGATTTTGATGCGGATATGGCAAAAATGGCTGCTGATCCGACAACCCAGAAGTGGTGGGATATCATGATGCCGATGCAGAAACCTGTCTCCACCAGGGCTGAAGGTGAATGGTGGGCAAATATGGAAGAGGTATTTCATCTTGACTAGAAGGGAATAATTTATTAACCTGTTAACATGATTATAATGGAAAGATCATCCAAATGTAAAGCAAAATTGGAGCGTATGAATAAGGCTCTCCGGCATGAAGAACCTGACCAGGTACCAATAAGCGACTTCTTCTGGGGAGGTTTCATAAGACGCTGGCGAAAAGAACTTAGTCTGCCCGATGATGCCGATCCGTATTATTATTACGATCTTGACTGGATGGTCACTAATCCGAATCTGGATCCTAAGATCAGATCATTCGAAACGATCCGGGAGAATGAAGATGAAATCGTGATCAAAACTGGTTTCCTTTCGACCATTCGGAAGAAATTCCGGGATCCGATGCCTGAGTTTATTTCATTTGATGTAGATACTATAGAGAAGCTGGAAGCTTTTGAATTTGACGATCCTTATGACCGGCGAAGGTATTTTTCAGCTGGTGATAACCAGATTGCCGGTGTGGGGGACGGATTTACCAGAAATTCTCCGGCATGGGTGGAAACCATTAAAAAGATTTATCCTGATTTCCCTGTCTATGGAAGTGTGCTTGAGTGTTCGGAATGTCTAACAAGGCTCCTGGGACAGGAGAACATGTTATGGTGGATGGGGATGTATCCTGATCGCCTTGGAGCCTGTATTAACAGGATGGGACAGTTTTACCTCGATTGTACGAAAGCCCAGATTGAAGCCGGGAAGGATTACCTTGACGGATTTGTTATCTGGGGTGACGTGGCTTATACTCAGAATATGTTATTTGATCCTGCATACTGGCGGGAATATTTTAAACCCTGGGTAAAGGAAATGATAGCCGAATGTCACAAGAATAATCTTCCTGTTATTTATCACGGATGCGGAAACGTAAGCCTGATTTTTGAAGATTTTATTGAAACAGGACTTGATGCTTACAATCCGCTTGAAGCTAAAGCAGGACTGGATGTTGTTGAACTGAAAAAGAAATATGGCAAAAAGTTAGGTTATTGTGGAAATGGAAATATTCAGATATGGGAAACGGGGAATAAAGAATTAATCAGAAAAGATGTTCTTCATAAACTTAATGCAGGGAAGGGAGGAGGATTTATTTTCCAGTCAGACCACTCAGTCTCCAGCGATGTATCAGGTTCAACCTACGATTATATTGTCAAACTGGTACGCGAACATGGAAAATATCCTTTGGAACTGGGAGAATTTGATGTTAAGATATAATCCTGAAAAATGCCTTTATGCTTATATTTATTAAAAAAATATATAAAAAAGTGAATATATATTAGGAAATTTAATATATTGCTTGAGTTAATTTAAGACACATTAGCACAATTAACAATGATTTTTGTTTTTTTTTAATTAATTGCCTGATGCCTATGAAACATTTCAAATAATCCTATCTACCCTATAAACTAAACCTTAGAATTAATTACCTAAGATAGTGTATTACACGATTACGGCGGATATCAATTTCACCGCCGGTATTTTCAGGATAAGTCAGTAAGCTGATAAATATTTTATTCTGTCATTTTTGCAATGATTTCTATGACTCTGGTACAGCCGGAAGTCAATTATTAAACCTGATTTAAAATCCAAAACATAAATGGAAATTAGTAATTATAAAATTCTAAATGGAGGAATTCCAAAGAGGATTCTTAATTTTTTTATAACATTTTTGCTGATATTCCTTGTTGCCGGCCTGAATATATTGTGGGCAGGAGATGAGGGAAATCAGCAGAGAAGAGTAACGGGTACCGTCACTGACTCAAAGACCGGGGATGCATTACCTGGAGTAAACGTTGTGATCCAGGGTACTGTTACCGGAACAGTCACTGATGCAAACGGAAATTTTTCGATCAATGTACCGGGTCCAAATTCGGTTCTTACATTCTCTTTCCTGGGTTATGTAAGCCAGTCGATTTCTGTGGGTAATCAATCAACTGTTAATGTGATTCTTGTGGAAGAAGTCACAGCTCTCGAAGAGGTTGTGGTTGTCGGATATGGCACTCAGGCAAAAGTAAATCTTACCGGCTCGGTTGGTGCGGTAAGGGGTGCAGAGATAACCAAACGGCCCGTCCCCAACGTTCAGAACCTTCTGGCCGGTAAGGTTTCAGGGCTGCAGGTCGTTCAGAGGGGAGGAGAACCCGGAAACGATGTTGGCAATATGCGTATCCGTGGTATCGGAACTTTCAGTTCGGCCGGTAATAACCCGCTGGTGCTGATTGATGGTGTGGAAGGTAATATAAGTTACCTGGATCCGGACAACATTGAAAATGTCTCTGTCCTGAAAGATGCCGCATCTGCTGCCATATATGGGGCACGTGCTGCAAACGGTGTCATACTGATCACCACAAAAAGAGGAAAAGCAGGAGATATTTCAGTAGAATATCATGTGGCACTGGAAGCACAGAATCCCACAAGGCTGCCCGATCTTCTCTATAATTCGGCAGATTATATGCAGTATTGGAACGAAGCCAACGCAAGAGCAGGTATGTCCACATATTTTTCCCAGGCGGAAATAGATGCATTCAGGAATAACGTCGGAGATCCCCGTTATCCCAATTTTAACTGGATAGATCATTGCTACAAAACAGGTTTTGTACAGAACCATCATTTAAGTGTCAACGGCGGTAATGAAAAGACCCAGTTTAATCTGTCTGCAGGTTTTCTAGACCAGTCCGGTGTTGTTGACCTGTTTGCATTCACCCGATACAATGTCCTGATGAGCCTTGATACCAAGATCAAAGACTGGATAACTGTTGGTGGGAACATGAGACTTCTGAAATCGGACAAAGTAGCGGACGTTCAGTCACAATATTCTGAAGCATACTTCATTATGCATACCTTTGGCCCCGGGCCGAACTATACTCCCACTATGACCCTTCCTGACGGATCAACGGGATTTGTTCACCGTTACAAAAACTATGCTGAATGGACAGTCAGGAATCCTGACGCCATGATAGCCCAGGGTGAAAACCTTAACGGACGTTATAATATGTCGCCTCAGATTTATGCAGATATAAAGCTGACAAAAGATCTGACATGGTATACCAAGGGAGCAGCGATCTTTGATTATAATTTTGTGAAAAACCATGAAGATGCTGTTAATACATATCATTTCAATGACGGTTCCTGGTCTAACAATGGCGCTCCGTGGCATCTTGGAGTTATTGATGACGTGTATACGAACTTCAATACCACTCTTTATTCCACATTGAATTACAGGAAAAAGATTGGGGTGGACCATAATGTTAATGTACTTGTCGGCTACAACCAGGAGACATCCTATTACAGGCAATTAGGAGGAACAAGGGTAACATTCCCGGCAACATCTCTGAATGAACTGAACGCAGGTTCGGCCACCGGCCAGACCACCAGAGGTACTGCAAGTGAATGGGCTATACAGTCATTCTTCGGTCGTTTCAATTATGATTTCCGGTCAAAGTACTTATTTGAAGTTAATGCCAGGTATGACGGAACATCGAGAATTCATCCGGATACCCGCTGGGGTTTCTTCCCTTCTGTTTCAGCAGGATGGAGGATGTCGGAAGAATCATTTATGCAAAATCTTGGCTGGCTGGATAATTTAAAGCTCAGGGCTTCCTGGGGTCAGCTGGGTAACCAGAACGTAGGTACCTATCCTTACCAGAACGTACTTTCTTCATCTCAGTATCCTTTCGGTTCTCTCGAACCGGGTGCAAGGCTTACCCGTCTTGTAGACCAGACCTTGAAATGGGAAACAACCTCAGTTACCGACTTTGGACTTGACGCCAGCATGAAGAACGGATTATTATCCCTGACAGTTGACTGGTATAATAAAGTTACCAATGATATCCTTTACAGTATTCCCGTGCCGGCAAGTGTCGGATTATCGGCACCAACTGTTAACGGAGGGAAAATGAAAAATACCGGATGGGATTTCGAGCTGGGACATGCCAACCAGATAGGTGAGCTAAGATATGACGTCACAGGAAATATCTCGTTCTTTAAAAATGAAGTAATTGATATTATTAGCCCTACCCTGTCAACGAATACCGTTCAGGAGGGTATTCCTTATGGTTCATGGTATATGGTAGAATGGATAGGGATCTTCCAGACTCAGGATGAGATAGATGAAGGTCCAAAGCATCAGTTCAATCCTAAACCTGGTGATCTGAAATTCCGGGATGCCAATAATGACGGAGTAATAAATGCCAATGACAGGGTTGTTGTTGATGGTTATTATCCGGATTTCTATTATGGTCTTAACGCAAATGTCTACTGGAAGAACTTTGACTTTACGATATTCTTCCAGGGTGTTCAGGGGATCAAGAACTATTCAACCAACTGGGGTATAACACCTTACACCCAGGGTTCGCCACCAACCATGGATCTGGTAAAAAATCACTGGACTCCGGAAAATAAATCCCAGACACATCCGGCTATGTACAGGTCAGGATATAACCCTGTTACGGGAACTACATCGACATACTGGCTATTTGATGCTTCTTATCTGAGGTTGAAAAACCTTCGTCTTGGATATACACTCCCTGCTTCTTTCGCCCGGAAAATAGGAATGAAAGAGGCTCAGGTCTATTTCTCGGGAGATAATGTTCTTACATTCACGAAATATCCGGGATCAGATCCTGAAAGAACATCCCAGGGAGCTGCTTTGTCCATATATCCGAACCTGAGGACTCTGGCATTCGGAATTAAAGTCAAACTTTAAAATCTGCACCATGAAAAAATATATTTTAAATCCAATAAGGATATTAGTTCTCGGAATATTAGTACTTAATTTTGTATCATGTTCCGATTTCATGGACAAGAATCCTCTTGACCAGATATCAAGTGAAGCATTCTGGTCTAACGAGGCAGAAGTAAAGCTGGCTCTCGCGGGAGTATATTCACGTCTTCAGGCTGCTCCTTATCAGCATGATGATGCCAAGTCTGATGTAATGGCAGGTGATTCTGATGCTAATCAGGGCCAGTCATGGGTTCTCCTTGCACAGGGACAGATTGTTCCAACATCAGGAAGCCTTGTTACGGAGATCTGGAATAATTCGTATGCCGGTATTAGTTCCTGCAACTTCTTCCTGGCAAATGTTGACAAAGCCCCCCTTCCTGAAGCAACACTTAAAAAGTACAGAGCAGAAGTGAATTTTTTAAGAGCAGTATTCTATCATAAGCTGGTTGATGTTTATGGAGGTGTTCCGGTATACACTTCTCCGGTAACAATAGAGGAAGCAAAGATTGCAAGAAGTTCCAAAGCTGAAGTAATAACCCAGATCCTGAGTGATCTTGATTATGCAATTGCAAACCTTCCTGATATTGCATATGGTGACGGACATGCTGTGAAGGCTTCAGCACAGGCATTCAAAGCCAGGGTATTGCTTTATGACAGTCAGTGGTCAGCAGCCGCACAGGCTGCAAACGACGTCATACAGGGTGGTAAATTCAGCCTGTTCAATAATTACAGGACATTATTCCTGGCAACAGGTCAGACCAACAATCCTGAGATCATTTTCTCAACCAGGTATCTGAATCCGGATGCAAGTTCCGATCTTGATATACGCTGGAACTGGCATGGAGTTGTCAATCCCAGGCAGGAACTTGTTGATGAGTATGAATTCACGGACGGAACACCTTTCTCAACATCAAATCCTTTGTATGATGCAAACGACTGGAAAAAGAACCGTGATCCGAGAATGGCTCTTACTGTTAAAAAATTCTCAGAAAAGGTAATTAATTCTGCCGGAAGGGAAGTCGATCCTGCATATAATGGTCAGTCTTCAAGTGGCTATAATCCTGTGAAATATGGGAACTGGGATGCACTGCCATGCGATTACAGTACAAAAAGTGAACAGGACTGGATCCTTCTCAGGTATGCTGATGTTCTGTTAATGTATGCCGAAGCTACCAATGAGGCAAGCGGACCTAATCAGAGCGTTTACGATGCCGTAAATGCCGTAAGGGCCAGACCGGGTGTCAATATGCCTGCTTTGCCTGCCGGACTCGGTAAAGATGAAATGAGAGCACAGATCAGACATGAAAGAAGAGTCGAGCTTGGATTGGAAGGCTTGAGGTGGGCAGATATAAAAAGATGGAAAACAGCAGAGACTTATATTCCCACACTTGTTGATCTGGGCGGAACCAGACGTAGTTTTGACAAGAACAAGCATTATCTTATGCCTATTCCTCAGAACGAAATGGATATTAATCCCCAGCTTGAACAGAATCCTAATTATTAACTGTTGCTGAAATTCAGTTAACAGGTCGGTTTAATAAAAAACAGACTATAATTTCTTAATGAATTATGGTCTGTTTTTTTCAATTTATGTTTAAATCCTGTCAGATTCTTAACAGATATACTGACAGCTTAATCTTCCTTGGCATGAAAAAAATCCTGATATTATTCTTTCCGATATTTATCATTTTATTGAACACTGAGTGTTCTAAAAATATTGAAGCCTATGAAGGATCATTCGTATCAGGCACAGGAGACATTGAATTTCTGAAGCTTATTGATGAATCCTATGCCTTTTTCAGCCCCAATCCCATTGTCCCGAATCTTACAATGGTCTACAGGCCGGACTGGGATACCTTTACTGAAGGTGCCGGATGGGGTGCATGGTGGATACAGAACAGTTACGGATTCTCATATTCCGCTACTCCTTTCCTTCAGGAACCATGGTTCTCATTGCTCCAACGGTCATGGGACCTGTTCTGGGAAAACCAGGGTGATGGAGTACGTAAAGGTATGTGGGGATCAGATACAACACGGGTTCTCCATCAGCTGATAGCTCCCGATGGTTGTCTTGGTGATGCTGCAGCACCCGGACAAATCGCTTACCGGCAGGGCGATGGTGATGTGAAATCTCATGACTGGTTTTATGAAGCCACAGCAGCAGGCGTTGTAATGCAGGCAGAGATCCTTCTCACCAGCCGCAACATGAAAGCCATAAGCAAATACCTGCCACATATGGAACGTTCATGTGATTTTATTGAAAGGGCCAGGGATACATTAAATAAACTCTTCCTTGTCGGTCCGGCCTGCAACCTCCTTGCTCCGAGTTACGGTGGTGTAAAACAAGCGGATGGTACTTTCGGTAAGGGTTATCTTGCCGGACTTTCAATAACTTATCTTGCAGCGCTCGACAGAATGACAGAATTGTACAAAATGACCGGGAATGATAAGAAACTGGCCGAATATCAACGAAGGCAGAAGATAACCCGTGAATCATTACCGATACTTCTAACCGATAATGGATACTTCGTCAAAAGTATTGAACCGGGAGGTATAAAGCACGGTGTTTTGGGACAGGAAATGTTCGGTTATCTGGAAGGAGTCGCCAATTCTGATGCAGTAGCGCTGAGGGTGGTGGATGATCAAACAGCTGAAAACATATATAAACAAATCGCTGAATTTTCTGAAATCCGGCCTTTTGACTTTCTTCTTACAAATGCTCCCGGTCTGGATGATACTTATGTAAGCTATGGAAGTGCATCGGGTGATAAACTGAGGGGATTCTGGAAATTCGGACAATGGGTGAATGGTGGTGTCTGGGGTACAGTCGAAGGCAGGGCTATTCTCATGTATTACCGTCTTGGAAAGTTTGAAGATATCAGACGTTCTGCCACCCGCGCAATGAAGTGGGCAAAGGACTTCAGAATGGATGCACCATGGTCACAGCATGGCGAAAATACCGATAATCCATGGTCTGATTCAGGCAGGCACAGGAACGGCAGCGTGGCGGTAATGATCGATAATTTCGCGATACCTGCAGCGACAATACGCGGATTATTTGATTATGATTATAAATCCGACATGCTTATTCTCAGACCAAGGATCCCGGGAACAATTACAAAGTATACACAGAAACAGCCGATTCGTTTTGGGGATAAAGAATTATATCTGTCATGTATTAACGAAGGTCCAAAAGTCAGATCGGTAAAAGTAAACGGGAAAACGATCAGTATAAAATCCCCGGATGAAGTTGTTCTTATGTACAATGAATTGCCAGAAGTGGTAAAAATTGAGATCGTCACTGAAGGAGGTTGGCCGGAGGAACAAATAACGGCTGATTATCCTGTCATTCCAGGACTTGTCTCCGGTAAAAGTATGAAAAGAGCGGGGCCTGCCGCATTGCCCGATTCTCTGGAAAAGCCATACAGGATACTTACCGTTATGAAAAAATCACTTAAAAAGGAGCCTGATTCTGAATATGAAATGGCTTTCATAAACTCCGCTATCAAAGCATTTGAAGATTCAGGAGTGAGAAAAGCCATGGATCCGGGACCGGGATATTACCGGCCTCTGAATGAAGAAAGGAATGCAGATATTCAGAAATTCTATAACATGGCGGCATTATCAATGTATCAGGGATTTGCTAACAGGATGGAGAAATATGCTGAAAACGGCGATGACCGGGAGAAAAGAATTGCAGAATTATTCAATGAAGCAATTGAATAGAAAATTTTAACCACAAAGTAACACAAAGGATATGAATTACTAAAGTTAAAGAACCTTCAGTATGGTAATTAAAATAAAATGCTTTTCAGTAATTGTATTTCTTTTGTTAATAGCAAATACAGGATGTCATAATTTTCTGGGGAAAGAGGATCTCTCAAGGTTGGATGGTTACAATGTCCTCTGGGACTCTCAGAGTCTGAATTCCTCTGAGTCGATGCCCCTGGGAGGCGGAGATATCGGATGTAATGTATGGGTTGAAAAAGGGGAACTATTGTTCTATATTCAGAGGAGTGGCAGTCTGAGTGAGAGTGGAGAATATCTGAAACTGGGCAGGATAAGAATAAAGATGTCGCCAAATCCCCTTGAAAATTCTTCATCTTTCAGACAAGAGCTGATCCTGAAAGACGGATATATCCGCATTGAATCGGAATATGCAGAAAAGAATTACCCGATAAAAGTAAAAATCAGACTCTGGGTGGAGGTGACGAATCCGGTAATACATGTTGATATAGAATCTGATAAGCCTGTTGAAGTATATTCCGCCTATGAAAGCTGGAGAACTGAAGACAGAGAACTGAGTTCATCAAACAACGGACGTGAACGTTTCGGATGTTTCCATCTTCAGGGATTTCCCGGGGAGGTTATAAAAAGAACAGACGTTATCAGTCATACTGACAATGGTATTCTTTTTTATCACCGGAATCCGGAGAAAAGCCTTATCCCGGATGTCCTTGTTAAGCAACAGGTACTGGAAGAATTCAGGGATTCTATAAATGACGATATCGGGAACCGGACCTTCGGAGGATTATTATCGGGAGAGAATTTCGTTGCTGCGGGGTTTGATTCCGGTAAATATATAATTACTCCCTATAAATCCTGGATCATAAAAAGTAAGGAACCTTGTGAGAAGCACAGCCTGGTGATCTCCACCCATATCGATCAGACGGAAACAATTGATGACTGGATCAACGGCCTGAACGAGATACATGACGAAGCATTAAAAAGTCATAAAACTGCTTTCAGGAATACAGTCGCATGGTGGCATGAATTCTGGAACCGGAGTCATATTGTGATAAATAATGAAAAACCTGATCCGGAAGATCCTGTCTGGCAGATGGGAAGGAATTATCAGCTTTTCAGATATCAGCTGGGTTGTAATGCTTTCGGGGAATATCCTACAAAATTCAATGGCGGTAATTTTACATATGATCCGTCACTTGTTGCCGGTAATTCCGATTTTGATCCCGACTGGAGAGCATGGGGTGGGGATGTTTTTACGGCTCAGAACCAGCGTCTTGTTTACTGGCCGATGCTTAAATCGGGAGACTTTGATGCGATCCTTCCACAGTTTGAGCTTTATCGTAAAGGTTTGCCAGGGACAACAGCAAGGGTGAAGACACATTTTGGTCATAACGGAGCGGCTTACAGTGAATACACGGGTGTTCCCGGGCTTGAACTCGGAGCCGGCTGGGGATGGACTGACGGGACATACAGAAAGCGCGGGAGAGAGGTTCCCTTCGGAGATCCCCGGGTAGACGGTCTGGGCGGATATGACACTATTGTGGAGAAGGGTGTTATGGCAAATCCTTCAATCTCTTATCACTGGGAATCACAGGTGGAACATGCATATATGATAATGGAATATCACCGTTTCACCGGAAACGATATAAGCAGGTATATGCCCTTTATTAAATCGTCGCTGATCTTTTTCGATGAACATTATCAGCTGCGACAGAAAATGAGAAACGGCAAAAGTCTTGATGAAAACGGAAAGCTCGTAATATATCCATCAACATCCTGTGAATCATACCGTGGGGCAAAAAATCCGACCGATCTTATTGCAGGTCTGAATGCCTGCCTGGAAAGTGTTTTAGATCTTGGCGACAATTATGTTTCTTCATCAGAAAAGGAATATTTCGGAGAATTTTTAAAAAGGATTCCTGAATTCCCCTTTGCGGAAATAAGCGGCACTCCTATTTTAAATCCTGCTCATGAATGGTTAAGGGAAAGCAATCAGGAGCTTCCGCAATTTTATCCTCTATTCCCTTTTAACAGGTTTAAGATTGATGATAAGGAAATAGAGATTTTTAAAAATACATATTCATCGGCTCCTGAATTCCGGAAAGGTAAAATTCAAAGCTGGCATCAGGATGGCATTTTCTTTGCCAGGATGGGTATGACACAGGAAGCTATGGATTATAATGTAAGAAAGCTTCAGGACAGTGAACGTCGTTTCCCGACTTTCTGGGGGCCGGGTCACGACTGGGTGCCGGATCATAACCACGGAGGATCGGGAATGATCGGACTCCAGGAAATGCTTATGCAAACTATTGGTGATCAGATCATACTGTTTCCCGCATGGCCGCAGGAGTGGGATGTTGATTTCAAATTACACGCTCCCGGAAATACAATCATAAAGTGTTATTTCAGTGGGGGAGAAATAAAAAAACTTAAAGTTACACCTGCTTCCAGATTAAAAGATATAATTACAACCTACAGATATTGAACTTATTATTACCAATAAATCATTAATAACCCTGATCATGTTACACATTATTGTCAGAACATTCTTTGCGACTTTGATATGTTTTTACGTCGTAAGCTGTACCGCAGAAAAGAGTTCTGTTCCTTTTGAAGATTCCCTTAAAGATGCCGGTGTTTCCCTAACATCCATCAGGGACGGACAGCACGAGAGTCTTATCGTCGGTAACGGTGATATGTATGGAATTGTATGGGAAAAGGATAGCGGCCTCTTCATGAGAATTACAAAAAACGATATATGGGATGCACGTATAGATGTATCAGAGGATGGTGAATTACCTAAAGTTGATATAGCCAATAATATAATTACGGGAGAAGTAGGGGGGCCGCCCAGCTACCGAAAGACCTTTCCTCAGCCCAGGTCTGCCGTAGCATTACGGCTCGGTCCTGTATCTTCAGGTAAAGGATTCAGGGCTGATCTCGATATTGAGAAGGCATTCGTTTCAATAAAACCGGCAGATGGGCAGAATATTTCAATCCGGATCTTACACGACAGGAATGTTCTGTTGATCAACAGTCCACATGAAGTTATACTTGAAGAGATAAAAGCTGAAACTCTTCCCGATGCAACGATTGGTGAAACGGATAATGTTTCATGGTTACTGATGAAAATGCCGGGGGACATAGATTACAAAGGAATGGATTATGCTGTGGCAGTAGCATCAAAAGGAAATCTCAAAGCTGTTTCACTTGTTACATCATTTGACATTAAGACCGGCGATGTTCTTGACCAGGCAGTAAAACTGGCTGCATCGACAATTGGCGACAGAGAAAAAGAACTTATAACGGAACATGAAAAAGCCTGGGAAAAATATTGGTCTGCAAGCGGAGTGCATCTGGAAGACACCGTTTTACAACGCTGGTGGTACCGGATGCTTTACTTTGCCGGGACTGTGAGCAAACCCGGAACTTCGCCGATGAATCTTATGGCACCACTTGCAACGGATGCCACACCATGGCATTCTGACTATCATCACAATTACAATTCCTGGCAGGCTTTCTGGCCGCTGCCGGGCTCGAACCATGCAGAACTTGCTGATCCCTGGATAGCTTATCTCGATTATATGATTCCAAGGTTCAGATTTCTGGCAGAGGTCACATATGATTGTGAAGGTGTATACTGCCCGATATCATCTTTTCTGCATGAACCGGATCCGGCAGTGTGCCAGAGTAAGAACAAAAGACAACTTTCATTCAATCCCTGGGGATTGACTATAGGTGATGTCGGTATGAATGTACAGAATATGTGGCAGAAATACCTTTGCGATCAGGATTCAGTATATCTGCTTAACAAAATGTATCCGTTTATACGGGAAGCAGCCTTATTCTATTCCTCGTTCATGGAGAAATGCAGGAAAGACAGCAACGGTAAAGTCCTCCTGGGACCATCCTACAGTCCGGAGCATGGTAAGGTGGGAATATTCAATTGTCCATTCGATATAGGGTATGTTCATTATACATTCGATGCATTCATACAGGCAGCAACAGTTCTGGAAAAAGACACGGACCAGATGAAGAGGTGCAGAGAAAACAAAGCACTACTGGCTGATTATCCGGTAGCTCTCAATGAAAGCGGGGAACCTGTTGTTGTGGATTGGGAAGGTTGTAAATTCAATGAGGTCCCTGTACACAATATTACAGTTCCGGCAGCACCTGTGTTCCCCTGTGACCAGGTAACATGGTTTTCACCGGAACCTCAGAAAGAGCTTTTCAGGAGGACTATAAATGTTACAAAGCACAATTTTAATAACTCCAATGTCATATTTAATATAGCTAAAGCACGTCTCTCGATGCCGGAAGCTGTTGACGAGGCAAAAAAATGGTTTGTATCGCGTGAGTTACCAAATGGTTTATTCAGATGGCAGGGCCATGCACATGGTACTTTTATGGGAGAAATGATAGGAATAGCTGGTTTGATAAATGAATTCCTGATGCAAAGTGTACATAATAAGATCCGTCTTTTCCCGTGCTGGCCTGCTGACAAGGATGCTAAATTCTCCGGACTTTGTGCCCAGGGCGGATTTATTGTATCATCAGAATTCAGGGATGGACGTGTTGTATCCGCTACAATTGAAAGCAAAGCCGGCAGTCAGCTGCAGATTCTCAGTCCGTGGAAAACCATTTTCCTTGACGGACAGATGGCCAGCATTGATCCGGAAGGAATGGTAACAATAGAAACATCTCCGGGTCAGATCTTACACTTATCAGAAAATATCACTGATTAAATCTGTAATTGGCATATGATCAGAAATATATTTTTCTTATTGCTGACCGGCATTTTCATTTCCGGTTGTACCGGTAATATTCATGAAAATGTTGAGATACCACTTCCTTCAGCACCACAGTTAAGGTGGCAGAAGTACAAAAAGACAATGTTCGTTTGTCTCGACCCGTGTACATGGCAGGGCCGTGAATATGATAATCATTCTATACCATTGAGCAGGATAAATCCGGCTTCCCTGAATACTGATCAGTGGTGTGAGACAGCTGAATTATGGGGTGCAAAACTGATCCTGTTCGTGGCAAAGCATACCGGAGGATTCTGCTGGTGGCGGACAAATACAACTGACTATGGCATAAAAAATACCCCCTGGAGAGGGGGGGAAGGTGATGTCCTGAAGGATCTGTCAGAATCATGCAGAAAGTATGGACTTGACCTGGGGATCTATGTCTATCCCGGTGATGAAACCTGGGGAGCCGGCATAGGAAGCGGAGGTCTTACAAAGGATCCTGAAAAACAGGAAGGATATAACAGGATTTTCAGACAACAGATGACAGAAGTGCTTACAAAATACGGACCTGTCAGGGAAGTATGGTTTGACGGAAGCTGCCATATTGATGTCAATGATATTCTGGGAAAATATGCTTCTGATGCTGTAATCCTCCAGGGACCGATGGCAAATTTAAGATGGGTTGGCAATGAGAGCGGTTACGCTCCATTTTCAAACTGGTACACCCTCAGCAGAGAGGATCTTCAGACAGGTGTCGCCACTGCAATTCAATCGGATCCTTTTGGTAATGCCTATGCCCCTGTTGAAATTGATGTCCCCCTTCTTAAAAACAAGGGACATAAATGGTTCTGGGCACCAGGTACAGACCACCTCATACTCACGACGGATCAGCTTATGGATATTTATTATAAATCTGTCGGACGGGGAGCAGTACTCCTGCTGAATTCAACACCCGATACAACCGGTCTTATACCACAATCCCATATCCTTGCCTACAAGGCTTTTGGTGAAGAAATTAAAAGACGCTTCGATAATCCCCTGAAAAAGACCAGCGGAAAAGGCAGATCACTTGATATGAAATTTACACAAGCTGTGAAGATCAATCATGTTATACTTCAGGAAGAACTGGCAGAGGGACAAAGGGTTCTGGCTTTCGTTATCGAAGGGATGGATAGCAACAATAACTGGAGACTCCTGTACGGGGGCACATCTGTGGGGAGCATGAAGATATGCTATTTTGACAGGGTACCCCTCAGAAAAATAAGGGTGCAGTTCACCAATATAAAAGCTGAACCGCATATTACAAATTTTGCAGTTTATGATATTGAAGGTGTAACCATGCCTGCCGAAAAGCGAAATGACCGGGATAAATTCTATGATGGTATTGCACGCAGGACCGGAACGGAAAAAGAGGAAGAATTACCTGTGGAGATAGGTACATGGGATAGTAGATCCTCAGACAAACAGGGATGGAACGAAATGAGTATTGATCTGACAAAATTCCTGAACAGGGTAGGACAGTATGAAGTTAAATTCTCATCATCTTCGGATGTTAACAATGCCGGTCTTGAGTTTAAAGACTGGGAAATGGAGATGTATGGAAGTACAATGAAAAGTACAGTTGAATTGCTGAAAGATGGTTCAACGTTCAGGATTACCCGCTCACAACAGACGCTTGATGAGTTTCCGTCAATATTCAGGGTCAAAATTAAAAGCCGGAAGGATAATTCATCAGGTACGATCATGATAAGAGAGTTAAAATATTGAATTTTAATGATATCCGCAGATACTTTAATTAGAATATAATTATTTTATGATAAAGAGAACAATTCTTTCAGGTTTAGCGATATTCTTTCTATTTAATTCATGTTCAGTCAGATCAGATAAGGTTAAGGATCATGAAGAAAGGATCAGCCGTTACAATGTTGTCTGGAATTCACCTTCAAAGGATGCTTCAGGAGTTATGCCGATCGGCAACGGTGATATAGCTGCCGGTGTTTATGCCATTGAGAATGGAGATCTGTATCTTCTTCTGTCAAAAAATGATGCTTATACATATATGGGCGATATTTATAAGACTGGCAGAGTAAGAATTACCATGGATCCGAACCCGTTTATAAGCGGTAAGACATTCAAACAGACTCTTGATCTGCCAAATGGTTCTATCCTCATTGAAGCTGATAAAGTCAGGATACGTATCTGGGCTGATGCCAACCGGCCGGTATATCATGTTGAGATAAATTCACCCGGCAGGCTTGCTGTAAAAGCCCGGCCTGAATTCTGGAAACGTTTTGATGCTTGTGTTTTTAATGTAACGGATTATTATACTAAATCTATCCTGCAGCCGACTGGAGAGCCTGTACAGGATGTAAGACTTGAGCGGAATGGAAACATTTTGTGGTATTATGCTGTAGGCGACAGGAGTATTTACGATGATGATCTTAAATACTACCAGATTGAGGATATGGCAGATAAGTTCCCCGATCCGTTTCGCTTCAATACATTTGGTAACATGCTGGAAAGCCCTGATCTTAAGATAGAAAACGGCGTGCTCAATGGCAGTGGAAAGAATTTTGATATCCGTATACATGCTCATACAATGCAGACACCTCAGCCGGAAGCATGGACCCGGGCAATCGAAAGTGAGGCATCAAAACAGATAAATGTTAAGGAAGACTGGATCAATCACTGTCTATGGTGGGAAAAATTCTGGAACAGGAGCTGGATCATCGCTTCGGATCGTACTATAATCGAGACTGAACGTGGAAAACTGAATGGTGAAGCCTCATCTGACGGAAAACGCGGGGAAGCTGATGGTGCATCTCTTACTGCCCAGAGCTATAATGTTTTCCGCTTCCTAATGGCCTGCCAGAGCCGTGGGAAAGTCCAGGCAAAATTCAATGGTGGACTCTTTACACAGCAATTGCTTCTTAATCCGGGTGATAAAAGCAATCGTTCCGGAGAATTAACTGAACTGAATGGAGCTTTTCTGACGCATGAAGATGACAGGTTATGGGGCCGTCGTTTCACTTATCAGAACCAGCGCCTGTTGTATTGGCCCCTGCTGGCGAGCGGTGATTTTGATCTGATATTACCTTTTTTTAAATACTATTCGGACCTTCTGCCTGTGAGGAAAGCTATTACGAAATCCTGGTTTGGTCATGAGGGAGCCTATTACCGAGAGAACATAGAACCTACGGGAGCAGAAAGAGACTGTGGTCTGGATGGTCTTCCTCCCGGACGGAAGCCAGGTGAGGCTGCAACCTATTATCATGATTATTATTTTACCTCCGGACTTGAAACCCTGGTCATGATGACCGATTACGTCAATTTTACAGGTAATACAACTTTTCGGGATAGTATAATGGTCCCCTTTGCCAGAGAAATACTTTTATTTTTCGACAAGCACTATCTGAGAGGAAAAGATGGTAAGCTCCGGATCGATCCGGGGCAGGTGCTTGAGACATGGTGGCTGGCAGTCAATCCATCTCCTGATGTTGCAGGTCTGTTATTCTGTCTGGATGAACTTCTGGCCATGAAAGCGGGTACACCTGATGATATTGTCAACTGGACAAAGCTCCGGTCCGAAATTCCCGATATACCTCTTCAGACAATTGAAGGGAAACAGGCTATCGCACCGGCTGAAAAATGGGACATAAAAAGAAATGCTGAGAATGGTGAACTCTATCCTGTCTTTCCTTTCCGCTGCTTTGGTGTGGGACTTGGCTCGGCAGATATAGTTGACCAGACAATGCAGCATAGAAGTCATAAGGATGCCTTCAACTTTGCATGCTGGACGCAGGATCAGATCCATTGGGCATTTGCCGCAAATGCAGCAGAATGTGCTTCAGGTCTGGTGGAACGTTTCCGGAATGCTTCAACTATGTGCCGTTTTCCCCTTTACGGGAAAGAAGGTCCGGATTCCTGTCCCGACTTTGATCATTTTGGCGCCGGGTCCACTGCTCTTCAGAAAATGATCGTCCAGGAAGCTGATGGAAAGATATTCCTTCTGCCTGCATGGCCTGATACCTGGGATGCAGACTTTAAATTACACCTCTCAGGCAATTCTGTTATTACAGGCACAGTGAAGGACGGGAAACTTGTACGCTGGGAAATAATACCTGAATCCCGTAAAAATGATGTCATTGTTTACCAGCCACAAAAATTGTAAACTCATTTCTGAGCCATAACAAATAATTCTGCCAGATGTTTCTGACGGGCATCTCCTTTTTCTGCATAGTTTTTCATCCTGTACTCCACGCCGCGGTACATACCTATGGCAGCTTTGGCAAATGACCTTACCATGGCATGCTTCCGCTGATCGTCAACTGCCCTGAAATATCCCGGTCCCGGTTCTATTCCTGAACGGTACAGGTAAGCATTAAAAGCTTCAACAGCTGTCTTTACAAATGCCTGTTCAAAATCAGCTCCTGTCTCTTTTGAGAGCAATTCATCAAATTTTGTGAGAATAGCATACTGTGTTTTAAGGGTATCAGGAGGCTCCGGTTTTTGTTCATTTTCTGCCACAAGGGAAGGGATGACGGGATATTCAGCTGTTACTTCATCAACCGGCCATCCGCCTTTCGTAACTATCTCTATTTTTGCATTTTCAGGCAATTCATCATAATTAAGGACTACTTCCCGTGTTGTGTAATTATTTAATTTCTTTCCATTTACCATGACTGATTTTATATCCGGTCCGCCATTTTTACATGAAATATAAAGACTTTTTTCCCCGAATCGCACTGGTTCCTTTTGAATATAATGCGTTATAGAACCCGGGACACGGGGGCGTAGTATAAGTCTGTCAGATTTATAATCATAATCAAACAGTCCGCGGATGGTTGCAGCCGGAATTGCGAAATTATCAACCATTACGGCAACACCTTCACCATGCAGCCAGAAACCCTTATCGTACCAGTTGTTGCTGGTATTCTCCCCTCTCTGGGTCCATGGAGCATCCATTCGTATATCCTTGGACCATTTCATATTACGTATGCCCGAACGGTAAATATCGGCAAATTTACCGAGACGGCTGTACATAAGGATAGCCCTGCCTTCCACAGTACCCCAGACACCACCAGATCGGAAGAGCGTCGTGTAGGGAAAGAGTGTAGGATAGGGTGTA